>JBDGRB010000157.1:3187-19016 GCA_042218485.1 Halobacteriaceae archaeon
ATGTTATCGGGAGTTTCAGTCTTGGCCTGTTCACGTTCTTCAATCTCGATCATTCGCTCCTCCTGTTGCTAGGGACCGGCGTGTGTGGATCATTTACGACTTTTTCGTCGTTCTCGTTTGAGACCGTTCGTCTCTGGGAAACTGGTGAACAGCTCAGGGCCGCAGTTAACGCTGGCGGGAATCTCGTAGGATCGGGGCTTGCACTAGGATTCGCATGGTTAATTGCTCAGGTCGTGGTGTAATCGTTAATCGGATTCGTTGATTCGGACGACGTGAACGGGGATCGGTGCTCGACGGATAATCTTCTCTGTGATGCTTCCCAGTAGGAATCGGTTGAACCCAGTTCGGCCATGTGTTGCCATAACAATGAGGTCGATATCGTTCTCTGCAATGTATTGGAGGATCTCTTCGTGTGGGACGCCGTTGGTGACATTGGCGACGGCATCGACCCCTGCGGTCTCAGCTGCTTCAATTACTTGATTGGTGGCTTCTTCACCTTCGGCCGCAAGTTCCTCTTCGAGTGTAAGCCACTTTGATTCAGGGAGAGTATTGTAATCGCGGGTGTCGACAACGTAGAGGGCATGAATAGTTGCTCCGGTAAGTTGTGCGAGGTTGATCCCTTCTTGGATAGCTTTTTGTGCTCCGTCACTGCCGTCGGTCGGGATCAGAATATTGCTGTACATACGAGTATAAGTCTATCTAGGAAACGTATGTATTTACGCCCGTTACCAGTCTATGGTTACATTTCTCGAATATTTAAGTCGAGTACAGGGAAAATACAAAATCACTCCGCATTGGTAATTTTTAGTATAAGTCTATAGCTGTATTCGAACCCATCATCGATGAATAGTGAACTGGGTCACTCTCCGCTTTTGTGGTTCACACCTGAGAGAGATCTTGCCCTCGGACTCAGATAATCAGTATTATCCTCTTTCTCGCCCTATAGGATGACTTGTGTACGGAACCAACATCAAGATTGAAACGAGCATGCCAAATGTCAATACTAATGTACCCCAAATACTGCGAAACTAATATTCCAACCGATAACGACAAATTCCACAAATATCATTTCGGGTACATTGTCGATACGTAAGGGAATTTTCATTTACCCGTCGTTGGAATATTGCACATTCCTTTGTCATCTCATCGATATGCCAGAGGTCATTGTTCCTGATTTTCACGAGTTTCATAACCTAGTTGGATCGATTTGTTTATCTAATAATGAACTCACTCCAAACATTCATTTCCGCAATTAGTCTAGATATCACTATTTGGATGTCCGTTTTTCTAGAGCGATTAATTTTGAGCAACGCTCCCAAACATTCGATCGACACGACCCTCAAGTGCTTCGAGCGTTGGGATCAATAATATAGCGCCCATAATCACCCCGTGAGTGATGGTATTAGCGATGACAATTGTTGCGAATATAGAAATCGCTTTATTGGATATGATGATTACATTGAGAGCTTCAATGAAGATTTGTACAAAAGCTGCCAGGACTGCAGCTATACTAATTTTCAGATAATTTGAAGTATCATCTTTAATCAACCACCCAAACAATGTAAATCCAATCAAATAGCCAACCCAGCCAAACGGATCATCGGCGGCAGCTCCTTCGATAAGATCGAGAATACCCTCAGCACCCGCAGCCCCGAAAGCAACAGCTAGTGTTGGTGTTCCCCAGGGAACCAAAACGATAATCGCATATACGATGAAAAACGGTTTAAAGTCAATATCTGGCGGTATTTCTGTAAATTCCGTCAACGCCAAGCCCCCAGCGAATAACACTGCTGTAATTCCTGCAAGGAGGATGAGAGTTGTGAAGTCATATTGTCCGATACCTTCTCTAGAAACATCTGATGTCTGAGTCTCTGACATCGTCTATAAAACCCAAAGTGAAACTTATAATACCTGCTATGAGTGGTATACACCCCTCCAATAGGGGACATATATCTATATATGTATATAATTGGTTGTATAATGTCTAGATTTGAGGAGAGATTGCACACTAGTACCGTCCCAAACGTGGACAGGCTAGTTTATCTCCTCTGAGCGCGTATCTACTGGAATGAGTAGGAAGAAGCACGTCGTTGAGCTTTCTGAGGAGGAACGCCAAGAACTTGAGAGATTCACCTCGAAAGGGACGCACCGAGCCGAGGATATCGTTCCAATATCTATGAGTATCTCCATTCCCAACCCACACTGTCTCTCCAGACGACTGGGACGATTATAGTCATTCTTATTGCGGTACTCGTGATCGGATTGACAGCAATCGCAACATATCAATATATCACCTTCGAGCAATCCGTCACGCATGAAGTTGAAGAGATTATGGAGCGTGAGGCATATGCAGATCTAACATTGGTGCGTATTCGAATCGAGCACCATCTTGGATCCTTCAATCAGGATCCCCGAATAACAATTATAGTAGCGGGAGATCAGACCAACCACTATCCTTCATTACCGACAGTCTTCCATAAGGAAATCACAGAACGGGTTAAGGGCGAGGTCAAGATTCGTGTGCGTATCATCAAGTATCGAACACCACGTATGCGATCGAATTCCAACAATAATTTCAAGCGATTAATATTACGACAGAAAACACTGACGCGATAGGCCAAGCGCCGTTTCAAGATCCAATATTCTATAAATACTCACCGGTAACCGAATAATATGGATCAATCTCAGCCAGAACCAAATTCTTTCCCCTGGTTCCTGAAGGTGCTCATTCTTGTTGCCGTTTTAATCGTTCTTTATATTATCGGTGTAGATCTATTGCATATATTGAGTAGTGTATGGTGAACTGACTGGGGCCACGTCCACGAGGCCTTTGGCCTGCTCTGCCTGCAGATTTTCCAAAAATATGCATCGAAATGGATCCGACGCCTATACCTTTGGTATGAACTTATCGCAGAATTGCGATCACTGTTTCCAGACGACAATAAGTATCTTTACTAGATATCGGCGCGTATCAGGCGGTGATCCTGTGGCATTCGTAATCCGTTGGATTGTTTGCTGTCGCTCTTTGGTGGTCGCATAACTCAATATTAAATAAATGTCCTCTTTGTTGGTGATGGTTTTGCGGAATGCCTGTACAGACTGCCACGAATACATTGGTTTGATCTCAACCGATCCGTCATTGAAATATCTTCGAAATGCACGATCGGTCCATCCTGGAACAATAATGACTATATCTTTGGATCCGGCGTTTTGCTCGATATATGTCGCCGTTTCTTGCCATTGTTCTTTTTGATCCAGTGCATAAAAGCCAGGAAGTGGCAAAATGAGCCCGATAAGTATAACGCCTAAGATCGTATATCGAATTGAACTTTGGCGGATCCGAAATGCGCCTCGCACAACTAATAATATGAATGCAGGTGCGGCAACGATGATATATTCGAGTCGGTAAATCGACTGGAGCATCATTGATAGAATGAACGGAACTATCACTGGGACGAGTACCCACAGGCCTACCATTACTATCGTTTCTATGTCGATTGATATGTCCTCCCGATAATTTCGTCTAATGTCATCGAACAAGAGGATGAAACTCAGGATGACAAATAGATACAGAATTCGAGGCGGATCTGCAAGCCGAACATACGGGAGTAATTGACGTGTTACTCCAACCGATAATACGCGAAATGTTTCAAGCAATGTAAGCCACTCAAATGGATGGATCCATTCGAAATTCGGCGGCTGTATCCAAGTAATGATATTCGAACTAAGATTCGTTGCGGTAACCACTTGAAAGACAACGAATCCAATCCAAGGAAGAATTAGAAGTCCAAGAAGACCAAATATCCGCTGGTAATTTTTGATGGGGAGTACCTGCTCCTCTTTTTCGGTTATATGGCGCCAAACTATGAATCCTATCTGGGCGAAAATAACGAATAGTCCGTACACATGCGTATATACAAGGAAGAGTGCGGTTCCGGTATAACCAAATAATTCGTATCGTGACTGATGTTTGATCATTCGAACGAATAAATAGAACGACAAAACCGTTAACAGAAGTAAGAACGAAAATAATTGAGCGTCTTGAGCATGCCAGATGAGAAATGGATGCACGACATACAACATCGTTGATACTGCTGCAATCCGACGGTGAAATGTCGTTCGTGCGAATTCATAGAAAAACGGAATCGATACGATCCCAAACACTGCTGCCGGCAACCGCAAAGCTACCGCCGATGTCAAATTGATTGCCTGGATCCAACCCCAAGTGATAATATAGTAGAGGGGTGGTTCAAGCGTGTTGACTGGAACAATAAAAACTATGTCATACAGTGTTCGCTCGGTAACAAGCTGTAATACTTGGATTTCTCCAACCCACAAACTTTCATGACCAAGTCGATAAAGGCGGAGCACTGTGCCGATGAGTGTAAGGACAAATATCTCCAAAGGGAAGCCCCGAAAGCGGTAATGAATGAGTCGGGAGGTGAGATTCAGATCAGAGATATCGGCCATATCTGAGGAATACTATGGATCCCTCTTTATATGTATGGGTTTTTTATTCTTAGCTATGTGACATCCGGTGTCACAGATATATCCTCTAATTCTATATATCACAGTTATAGATTAGAAACGACTTTTGTCCTATTATTTACAGTCATGGGGTATCTGTACTACACATAGCAGATGAGTGACTGTATGACTGTTTACCATTTCAACATTATCGAAGGTGAACGGTAACGGTCAGTGGATAATAACAAATATTCATCATCCGGTAATACTCAAAATACATGGACGAAACACCCCAAGGACGGCGCGAACCACAAGGTGAGGGCGAGACGATTGATGAGGTACCCGTATTACGGCGCATTGAAACGGACACTGACGGGGTAATCACAATCGAAACGTCGGATGTCACAGCGTGGTGTCCATACGAGGGGACCGCAGATTACTACACGGTTCGATTAGAATACAACCCTGATACATATGCAGTCGAATTGATGAGCTATCGAGACTACTATCAGACCTATCGTGATCAAACTATCGGTCACGAAGCCTTTGCTAAACAAGTATTTGATCACCTCACACAATTACTTGAGCCGAACTGGTTGCGATTAACCGTTGATGCCCCGCCTCGATATGGATTAGATATGACCATCACTCACCAGACAAGTCCAAAACCTTCGTCGCTTCAGGCGGAAGAAACGATAGAAGAGGAAAAGAATATATAAATATATTAATAAAAGTCTGCTACGGAAGGTAATGCATCTATCATGTATATTTAGAGAAATCTTGCTGGGTTGACCCTGCTTCTTGTAAAATCTCTGGTCTATCATTCTTTGGATCGTTGACCTTTCTTGAAACTTGATACGTTCGCAAATCGTCTGCAGGATATGGGCGAATGAGAGATTTAGCTGCTGATGGCGGTGCCTGGAGCCAGGTTTCTTCCTGCTCAGGAGTCAATATTACTGGCATCCGATCGTGAATATCCCCAATAAGGTCGTTTGCTTGTGTCGTTATAATACAGACTGTTTCTCGACCATCTCCGTTTTCCCATGTATTCCAGAGGCCGGCCATAGCAAATAGTTCATTTTCTTTCCGATGGACTCGGTAGGGTAATTTACTTCCTCGATCCCCTTTCCATTCATAAAATCCATCAGCAATAACAAGACATCGGCGGGTTTTGAATGGTTCTTTAAATAGCGCGTTATCAGTAAGCGATTCTCCCCGGGCATTAATCGGGCGTGGTCCCGAATCTGGATCCTCTGCCCATGGAGCGAGAAGACCCCAATGTTGTTTGGTCAATGTATCTTGTCGGTCGTTTGGAATTACTACTATATCTGCTCTGGGGGCAATATTATAGCGAGGGGTATACGAAAATCCTGCAGTTACATCGAAACGCCCTTCGATATCCTGAATCTCGTGATACAGGGATATACGCCCACACATAATACTGTTAATATCGTTAGAAAAACTTTGTTCCTTCGTTTTTGTGAAAATTAACCCGTTGCTATTGAACGCTCACTCGTTGTGGGGGTGGTGATGCCAATAATAAATCGTGGTTCTCATTTGTTCCGTTCCCTTACCCTTGTCTATGAACATCTTGGTTGTCGGAGGAGATCGCGTCGATGCGGGTAAGACGACGTTTGCCATAGGATTAATTGAGTATCTTGATGCTACTGGATTCAAACCTCGGGCAGGGAATGATTATTGGCATGATTATGATGACTTTCGAGACGCGAGTCAAGAAGGGCGTCTCTATGGGAAAGATGCAAAGAAAATTGCAAAAGTTAGTAATGCTTCTGTCACCCCCGAGGAGATAAACCCTATTCACCGTCTATGGCAGCCACTACACACTCCGAAAAATACAGTGTTAGGAGAACCTGGACGAGAGTTTCTTCTGGATAGAGTTGGACAACAGCTCGTTGTTAATGAGAATGCCTCGATGCCCCAAGAGGTGACCGATACATTCAATTTCGACTCGTGTATCTCTGTTGCCTCGCTTCAGGAATTAGAATCGGTAGTAGAGTCACGGTATCTCGAAGCATTGAATGCACTTGGTACCACCATCCGGCAAACATCCCCCGCGGTGATTGAATCATATGAGGATATCGCCCGGCCGATTCGGGATATCGATATTGATGTCGTTGCCGTTGTCGAATCAGGAAGCATACAACTCTTTGAGGGTGAGCGGTATCAGCAGGCTTGTTCTGTTCTCCATAGCCGTGGTCGGGGGCTATTAGAAAAACGGGTTGGTGATATTATTGATGCACTTGATCCAGTTGCAACCTATCAACTAACACCCATATCACAATCCAAACGGAACTCTCCGTCCGCAATTGCAAATACCTATCAGGATACTTTTGCGAATATCCAAAATATTGCCGATAACGATTCGTCCTCGCAAAAACATTCTTAAATTAATTTCTTGGTATTTGGAATAAACTGGGAATTGGCAGATTTATCAAAAAATTTCATTAATTTAGCCGCTATTCTCACTGAATTTTAAGTTAAAGGGATATATTTAACACAATCTTTTATTAACTAATGCGTAAGATGTATGATTTGACTGCCTTTCAACGCGATTGCCTATTTGTTGTCGCCGGGAATTCTGGCTCCAAAGGATTAGTCATCAAAGAGGAATTGGAGGACTACTATGGCTCGGATGTGAATCATGGATTGTTGTATCCAAATCTCGATGAACTAGTTGAAAAGGGCTTGATTAAAAAAGACGAAAAGGATGGTCGAACGAACATGTATAGCATTACTGATCGTGGCAAGCGCGTATTAGAAGCCCGTCGTGAATGGGAGAACAAATATAGTGAGTCGTAATTTGCCATATATAGCTATATTGGCGTGGCTCTCTTCCAATTCAGGATGGTAGATTATCGGCCGTAAGTATTTGTTCGTATACTCACTCTCTACAGATTTGGTAGGCTGAGTGCCTCGGGGCGTGGCCCCGAGTCGGTTCACTCCCTATAAATAACTGCAGGGAAAATGATGATTGCTGTTTGTCAAACTCCCAAAATAGAACACCTATAGAGATTCGAGTAGCCATGAAATTTTTGAGGAGCAGTTTTTCTAGTTTGTAATGATTCTATGTCATATACATCAAAGTCTCAACTCCGAGAGAAACTTCTGAACTCCGACTCGAATCATCGGAGGTCCCTGTGGTTGCTTGTGTTAGCAGGCGGAATTGCTATTGCAAATCATATTCCAGCTACCGCTCCATATCAACGATCGTTAAAATATGTATATATTGGGCTTCTCTGGGGTTGGTTGGCAATTCAATCACTATCGAATCTCAATGAATGGCGAAAAGAACATACTCTCTCATCATTAGACGCAACTGCAAAGGCCATGGCAGAGCTCTCACTGTTCGACTGGACCCTTAGCTTTCTGCAATTATTTGGACATCTATTTCTCTTCCCCTATCTGCTGTATATGAGTCTGTACTCCGGCACTAAGGCAGCAGTTTTCCAACTTGCAGGATTATTCACCTTAGTGACGGTATTCGTTTTACTATTCCAGTTTGCAACGAACTCAGCGGAGCAAGATTCACCGCAAAAACGTCAGCAAACCGCATAACCTCGAGTACCAAAATTCAAATATAGTCGCATCAATCTAATTTCATCTATTTCGACAGACTCATTTCTATACCAGCACGGAGACTACGCTTTCGGGAGCAGATACCTTATAAATTTTCCTGTGACATTGCTTCCGGTAATAACTCCTGTAACAAATGTTTGTTTACGCCATCTCCACAATCACAATAAATCGGCAGTTCAGGAGAACAAAATTCATGCAATGTTTGCCGGCACATTCCACACGGTGTTATCCCATCTTGTTCTGCTGAAGATACAGCTAATCGGGAAAAATTCGTAACACCATCCATGAGTGCGCTTGCGATCGCAACCTCTTCTGCATGGAGTGTGTTCGAATAATTAGCTATCTCGATATTACACCCTGTGTAAATAGATCCATCTTGGGATTCAATTGCTGCACCAACTGCATATTCCGAATAGGGAATATATGCAAATTCTCGAGCTTCTCTAGCTGCTTTCACTAATTCTTCCATAGGCCCTAGTTATCCGAGAGCCCTATTGAAACCGTGGAAATATCGATGGAGATACTGTGACATATCTGGTCTCGCCGGAATTTTTACTTTCGATTGTCGGCTACCGTGTCGGAGACTATTGATTTTGCCTTCTCGAAAAGATCATCTATCCGGTCGCTTTCACAATAGAGCCGAAGTTTTGGTTCAGTCCCACTCTGTCGCACGAGGATCCATGATCCGTCTGAAAAAGATAATCGAATTCCATGGTCCGTAGAGAGTTCTGCTGCAGGAAATTCTCTCTTGAGCCGCTTCTCTAATTGATTCATTACAGGGTGTTTGAGAGACTCTGGACAGTCAAGGCTCTCCTTTCGATAGGGCCGTTGAGTAATGTCTTCTGTCAACGCCATAATTGATGCGTGTTGTGCCACTAACATCGCTAATATTGCTGCACTGGCAATCCCATCAATCCACCCGCCTAAATCGGGATGGATGTGCTTCCATGGTTCAGCAGCAAACACAATCTCAGTATCATCATTAGATTGCTGTCTTATGTTAATCATCCCCTCGTGTAGTTTTCCTAATGGAACTCGAGTGACACGTCCACCAGATGCCGAAACCTGTTCATCAATGCGGGTCGAAGCGTTTGGGGTAGTAACTACAACAGGATCAGTTGCATCGCTTGTCTTCGTGTAATATCTAGCTAAAATAGCGACTATCGTGTCTTCATGGACAATCGTTCCGTTCTCATTTAATACTACTATTCTATCTGCATCCCCATCGTGAGCAATGCCAATATCAAATTCACCCTGTTGTACAAACTCCGTAAACTCAGCCAAGGAATCCGGAGTCGGTTTACTTGATCGAGCGGGAAAATGACCGTCAATATTTCCATTGAGCGTTGTGACACGGGCACCGAGTTCTCGCAATACTTGCGGTGTAGCAAGCCCAGCCATGCCATTACCACAATCAATAGCAATCGAAAGGTCAGTCGGTGCGGATCCATGCGATAACGCATAAGAAACAATAGTTGACCGATACTCCTCAAGAACGACCTGTTCGGTCTGGGAGCCCCACGCAGACCACTCTACTGGCGTTGTGGTTTCTTGGTAGGCGTTGGCAATTTCCTGTTCTTGTTGAGCGGTATATTCAACACAATCCTCAAATAATTTGATTCCATTGTCTGATGGTGGGTTATGTGAGGCAGTAATCATGACTCCCTGTCGATCTTGTGAGGCAAACGCAAGTGTCGGCGAAGGAACCTGGCCAAGCCGGATGACATCTCCGCCGACGCTGAGTATTCCTGCACTCATTGCTTCACATAACCCTTCACCAGTGGTTCGGCCATCTCTGCCAATGACAAATTCTGCATTCGGTGATCCAATAATTTGGCCGATAGTGAGCGCTAATTGCGGGGTAACCTGATTTTTAACGTCTCCCCGAATCCCTGCCGTCCCGAACAGCGACATATATTATCAGCAACGTAGACAGGTAATTTGGGCTTATCGATGTGTGATTGATGAGTAATCAATATGGAAAAGGAGTTGGTTATAATTCAACGCCCCCTGGAATGAGACTATGTTTCCGGAGTAGTTCCCCTTCACTATTATACACTAAGAACGTGCTTTTATCGTGGGTGACTAATTTTTCGCCATCAGCATAAATTTGAACTCGGAATTCGCCATCTTCTTCTGTATGTTCCCCATATCGTCTGGCTGCCCGAATGAATTGAAAGACATCATCAGCTTCTGCATTCAATTCAAGTATGAAATCACCAGTGATTCGGTTAGTAATGCTGACGACACCTCGCGGATCGTCCGTCTCAAGATCAGAAAGAAGTCGATAGGCAATATCCGTTTCTGATGCATCGAGAAGCGACCCATCAGCTGTGGTAAGCCGATGTTGGAGATCGTCGTCCTCTTCGGTTGTAAACCGAATCGCAACTGTTGGTTTCGCAGGTTCACTATCGGTATCAACCCATTCGATATTTGAAACTTCTAATTCAAACTGTTCTCGCCTCATTCAGATATTGTTATCTATAACCTCGGATGCTAAAACCGTAACGCATGCTACTCAAACTGCTATCGGATAGTTGAGATATCGTGGATGTGATAATAGCAATTCTAAACTGGTTTCGAGGGCGAATCCCCGGACCCACCGGAGTCGGGGAGGGGGGAGGTGAAGGCAAACAGGCATGGTTACGTTCCAGACGTTCAAGTCAGTTAATACCGATGTTTGGTTCACGGGAGCCACGGTATCCCCCTCGCAAAACACCGCAAGGTTGCGTCGGGCTATGTCGGGCGGTGGTGGAGCCGTTGACCTCCACGGCCACACCACTCACGGCGGTACTAGACACCCTCTAGTGCGGAGAGATTCACGGTGTGTTCGGGTGTCATCTGCTCCCACACGACCCCTCTTCGTGGGGAAGTGCGGAGGGAATTACATTCGCCTGTCGCCGTTCCGCTCCCCTGTTTCGGGGAGAGGTTAAACGGCAAAGCCCCGCGGCACCGTACGTGGGGTACTTCACTGGAGTAAATTGCCTAGAATATGCAATCAATATTCTCTCATTTATTTGATTATGGATAGGAGGTGTGCTCAATAAACACAACAGTGGGAGTGAGTTGTGTCAATGGGGGGATAAGATTCACTATCCTCGGGTCGTAACACTGAATCAATGTCGGATTCGTCATCTGAGAGTAATTCTAGTGTCCTTGATTCTATCCGATATACGTTTGAACGTACGCTTGATACGATTCGAGGTTCATCAATTGAATTAGAGTCATATCAACCGGATAAACATGGCTCGTTAATCTCGTTTTCGGGATTTTCGGAGTATGAAGAAGTTGAGCGATATTGGGTAAATGCGCCGTATGCCTTCGTTTCGATAAATTATGACGATGAAAATAATGAACATCTTTACTATATTGTGGAACCGGAATTAAATGAATTTGAACGAAGTTTACTAACAGACCTCTTTTCTGATATTCGAGATTCATTGATTTACAAGGCAGAATATCATTCTGACGAGGCCGAGGAAGCGATCAAACAACAAATGCAGAATTTATTAGAAGAGTATGGTGTCGATATCGATATGAATACGTTTTATCGGTTATATTACTATGTTTATCGAACCTTCGAAGGATATGAAAAAATCGATCCGATTATGCATGATCCGCATATAGAAGATATTTCTTGCGATGGCTATGATTTGCCGATATTTGTCTATCACGATGAGTATGATGATATCGAGACTAATATTTCATTTAAGGATGATTCCTTGGACAGTTTTGTCGTACGGCTAGCACAACAATCTGGCCGGCATATCAGTATTGGTCAACCTGTATCGGAAATAACACTGCCAGATGGTAGCCGTGCGGAGTTGGCCCTCGGAGAAGAAGTTACGCCACGGGGATCTGCGTTTACCATTCGGAAGTATTCAGAAGAGCCATTCACACCGATCGATTTGATCGATTATAATACATTTAATGTCGATCAAATGGCGTATCTCTGGCTAGCAATCGAGAATAACAAGTCTCTAATTTTTGCTGGTGGAACGGCATCCGGAAAAACAACATCAATGAACGCGACGTCGATGTTTGTTACTCCGCGATCAAAAGTCGTTACAATAGAGGATACGCGTGAATTAACGCTATATCATGATAACTGGCTTTCCTCAATCACTCGAGAAAATATCGGCCAAGGCGAAGATATCACTATGTACGACCTCCTTCGGTCGGCGCTTCGCCATCGACCGGAATACATTATTGTTGGCGAGGTCCGAGGACGAGAAGCTATGACACTATTCCAGGCCATGAATACCGGTCATACCACGTATTCGACGATGCATGCTGACAGCGTCCAAACAGTGATTAACCGCTTAGAAAATGATCCGATAAATGTTCCACGAGCCATGATTCAGTCGCTGGATATTTTGTGTGTTCAAACCCTCACCTATGTCGATGACTCTCGTGTCCGGCGAAATCAGGAGATTGCGGAGATCGAGGGCATTGATCAGCGGACGGGTGATCTCGACTATTCGAATGTGTATACGTGGGATCCCGTCGACGATACCTTCGAAGAACATGACAGTGAAGTTCTCGATGAAATCCAAGAGGACTATGGATGGAGTCGCTCCGAAATGCGTCGGGAATTTCGGAATCGCAAACAGGTCCTCGAATATCTCTATGAGAATGACGTTACTGATTACCGTCAGTTTACAACGATTATAAACGAATATTATGCGCATCCTGATCGTGTTATGGAACGGATTGGCGGTGAAGAATCTCCGCTAGCGAGTAGATAATGGCAATTGTTCACTTGCTTCCGCTCGGCATTGCGATTGCTCTGGCTATTTCGATGGGAATAGCCGTGGTTAGTCGATCGGTAAGCAAGATGTTCCAACGGATTGGGTTGGCGGTATTCGGTTCCTATGTTCAACCAAAGGGGGACGGCGATCACCAACAACCCGGTATTGACTCACAACGACTCACGGCATTACGGTCGGCACATTATTCCGTTACCTATCGAGCATATGCGGCCACGACATTACTCTATGCTACAATCAGTATCCTTGTTGGGAGTATTATTGGCATCTATATTGTCACGGCTATTTTCTTCCTGTTAGGTCTCCCATCGACGGCAATTGCGAACGTTTTACCGACGGAATTGCAGTTTGTGGCTGACCTAGTAGTCTTCCCTCAACTGACGCTTCCAGAAATTTTCATCGTATTTATTGGTAGTACCCTTACAGTAGGGCTACTAACTGGATATACTGTTTATCGTTTTCGTTGGTGGTGGCCGTCGTATCTGGCCGATATTCGAGCCAGAAAAATCGATGCAAGTCTCCACAGATCGATAGCATTTATTTATGCACTATCACGGAGCGGGATGTCGTTCCCAGAGATTCTTCGTATATTATCTCGCAACGAACACGTATATGGCGAGGCCGCCAAAGAGGTCCGAGTTTCAGTCAAAGATATGGACTTGTTTGGATCGGATATCCATAACTCCTTGCAACGACTCTCAGAACGAACACCAAGTCAAAACATGGCGGAATTCGTTGAAAATCTTACAAGCGTCCTCCAGAGTGGACGGAAATTAGAGGAATTTTTGCGAGAACAATATCAACATTACAAGGAGGAACAAGAAACCCAACAAGAGCAATTTCTTAGCGTTTTGGCAACATTAGCGGAAGTATATGTAACCGTTCTCGTTGCAGGACCGCTTTTCTTAATCACGATATTAGTTATTATTGGTCTTGTCTTCGGTGGGACATTGACATTCATTCAAGTCCTCACGTACTTCCTCATTCCACTAGCGACTGTCGGATTTATGATTTATCTCCGTCGGTGGTCTGTATCTTCGCAATTGGATACTGGCGAAGAACAAATCGATAACAAATTAATAAATACATTATCTGATATCCGAATCGTTTCCGAATCAGAAACAGTCTCTACAGATGGCGGTCAGGTAATTCGTTATTCACCTGATCAGCTACAGAAAAATAAGGATAGACTCAGAATATACAATCAGCTTCGTTGGTTGTTTCGTCGGATCCAGGATCCAATCGGTGTCATTTATCGACACCCCTATAACATCTTTTATATCACACTCCCGATTGCTATTGGATATACAATTTATCAGCTTTGGCCATCGATTCTGAATGGGACCTTTCAGATCCGCACGGTGGATGATGTCTTCGTGCAGATGTTTTTGTTTTTGGCGGGGTCATATGCTGTAGTCTATGAGTATCGAAAACGTCATCTTCTCCGTTTTGAAGATGCTATTCCAGATTTCCTTGATCGATTTGCAAGTGTCAATGAGGCAGGGATGCCGATTGTTGCCAGTCTCGGCCGAGTGCTTGACAGTGATTTAGGAGCGCTTGATCGTGAGCTATCACGAACGTGGGCCGATATTCAATGGGGGGCGGAAGTAGAAAATGCACTGCTACGATTTAAAAACCGAGTGCAGTCGCCGACAGTTAGCCGTGCGATCACACTTATTACAAATGCAATGAACGCAAGCGGAAATATAGCACCTGTCCTTCGGATCGCTTCAGATGAAGCACTCCAGGCTCGTCGGTTACGTCGTGAACGACAACAACAATTACTCACGTATATACTCGTCATTTATATATCGTTTTTCGTCTTTATTGGAATTACAGTTATCATGTCCGTTGTTTTTCTACCAAGTATCCCTTCAACGCAACAATTTGCATCCCGAATTGCCGGTATCGGTGGGATATCCGAAGCGCAAAAACAACAGTATAAACTCATATTCTTCCATACCGCTCTTGTACAAGCAATTGGGTCAGGATTTGTTGCTGGCCATATGAGTGAAGGTGATGTTCGGGGAGGGACCAAACACGCTACAATTATGCTCGGCATCGCTTATATCGTCTTCCTTATATTTGCATGATAATTCAAATGGGTGAAGAGTTATGACACCTAGTTCAGCCGATGACACCAAAACCCGGAGAGAAGTTCAACAAACCTATGACCGAATTGGCCCCCATTTTTCTCGAACACGTGATGTGGCGTGGCCGGAAATTGAACAATTTTGTGATACCGTAACAGGTGACCGCGCAATTGATTTAGGATGTGGTAATGGTCGACATCTAGAGTTGTTGTCCGATACTGCTGAGGAGTTGCTTGGTGTAGATATCAGTCGGGTGTTGCTCCGTGAAGCTATTACACGGGCACGTGAGAAGGGCTATTCGATGGACCTCATTCAAGCGGATGTAATCTCCTTACCGATACAGGCAGCAACTATTGATATTGGGATTTATATTGCAACGTTGCATCATCTATCCTCTCGTCATAAGCGGGTGAGTAGTCTCAATGAGTTTGCACGAATATTACGACCAAACAGTCAAGGAATAATCAGTGTTTGGAGTATTCACCATGAACGCTTTGACCGTTCTGAAGGATTTGATACATATATCGACTGGACCCTTCCGAACGGCGAAACTGTTCCACGATTCTACCATATTTATGATAGTGCTGAATTCAAAAGTGAGATTCGCGATAGTAACCTCGTGTTACAAGAAAGCTATGTTTCAAGCGGAAATTGCTTCGCTGAAATCACGATCTGAGCTATTGAAGGCAGTTATAGCGCGGAAACCCACCTGTTTACGGGGGGAGGGAGCGGGGACGCTCTGTGCACCAATCCACCGACTACGAGCGGGCCGACTCCCTAACGCTTTTGAACCACCAAACACACGTATGATATCGCAGGGATTAGGTCTGTATTCCGTCTATAATTCATTGGGAGAATTAATAATGATAGTACCTGAATTGTATCCTATACTCGGGATCTGAA
>JBDGRB010000150.1:0-18690 GCA_042218485.1 Halobacteriaceae archaeon
CGCTGTTTCGTTCGCTCCTTGAGGACGGGGACGTAGCCTGTAAAAGTTAAAATATATAGTATTACTTACGACCACGATTATAGTGATAATCATGACTGAAAACTCTGAACCAACAGAAAATATCAGTGGGGATAGGGGAACTGATTTCATTGGTGATGAATCTGAGGATACAACGCGCTCAGAAGCAGAAAAAGTGGTCGATAAATTAGGAGAGTTATATTGGCAAAAAACGTATGGAGATATGGATGCTTTTACCTGCCTCATTCGGACGATATTAACCCAGAATACCAGCGATAAAGCGAGTCAACCAGCATTCGAACAACTTCTTGCTGAACATGATGAAGATAATTTAGTTACATCATTGGAGTCAGCGTCCGAAGAATCAATTGCCGAAGCAATCAAAAGCGCAGGACTTTATAACCAGAAAGCAGCAGTGATAACGTCGATTGCAGACGCAATTCGAGAGGAATACGGTGATCGTGAATCATTCAATAGATTTGTACAAGAACAATCTTATGAGGAGGTCCGCAATAAATTACTTTCCTACACCGGTGTTGGACCCAAAACAGCAGACTGTGTTCTCCTATTTGCTGGGGGGAAATCCGGTGTTTTTCCCGTCGATACACATGTTCATAGGATATATAGACGCCTCGGTATAGCTCCAGCGGATGCTGATCACGAAGAAGTGCGAGAAATACTGGAAGAACAAGTACCACCAGAAAAGTGTGGATTTGGCCACACTGCAAGCATCGAATTTGGTCGACAATATTGTACAGCTCAAGCGCCGGTTTGTCTCGATGGCATTGACAATTGCCCGCTCGCAGAAATATGTGATAGAGTTGGTATCAATATTGAAGAAAATGAGGTGATAGAACCGAGCGAAACCACTTCATAGTTGACTTTCTTCCACGTTAAAGCGCGAGACTTTTTCCGTGCACTTCCGCAAACTGCCTTGTAGTCAAGCTAGGCGGTTGGCCTGCTCTCATCTCGTTTCCAGACTATTGGTAGGGGTATTCGTCACACTGCCGCCTCGAGCTATGATTCCGAATCGATGATATGATCAAGTGCTTGCTCTGTTTTCGATGTCAGTTTATATCCTGGTTCATTATGAATCTCGGTTTCCTTGATAAGATTGCCGACTTTCAAATCATTGAGAAGAGCATTAAGATTACTCTCACACATTTGGTAGTCATCAAGTAAGCGCTTGGTTGAGAGTGGTCCGCGCGTATACAACTCGATTAAAAGGCCCATTCCCTCCTGTGAGTGAACGGTTGTAATAAGGAACATGACGGTATCCGGAACAGGATTGGTAGCAATTTTTAATGGCGATTGACTCATTTTTTCAAGCTCTTCAGTCGGGAAGTGAGTGATTTCTCCCGTTTTTGGATGCCTTACCTTGCTGCTTTCCTTTGATTCCTTGATTAATAAATAAACTTCACCCGAAAGATGTTTGACAGGTTGCATTGCTTTCACCCACGGTCTGATTGGTTCATTATCCGTTGATATCGATAATAGCCATGAAGAAAACTGAGACTTCCGACAAGAAATACAGCAACACTCAGTGCGGTTTTCCGACTAAATACGAGGAGTAAAGTTCCCAAACTGAGCATAAATATAGCAATATTAAATATCAAGACCTGGATCCAAAATTCCCGTCGTAAGTCAGCAGATGCATTATTTGGATCCGGAACTGAAGCATATTGTTCTTCAGGTGGTGTCCCACCCTCTAATGGATCATTACTCACGGTATTTACCAAATAAAAAGAAATACAAAATTATCAGCGTTATTATATCGTAATAGGTTATCGCTGGTCCTTTATCGTCAGAGCGTGTGTCGCTTTGACCCAGGCAAGTGGATTTTCAGCGTCATAAAGTACAACGCCATCATCCGTTTTATACGCTTCTATACTTGCACGAGGACCTTCAGTTGGCAACGCCTGTACACCTTCATTAGAGAGGGAATCATTTGACATCAGCTATCGTGCCTCTATCTTGTGAGTAGTTACCACACATTATAACCCTTTCCATTAGACAAAACGCGACTTTTTAACGGTTTTAGCTCTACATACTGGATAATGGAACAACAAACGCTCGAAGAGATATCAAGTCAGACTGATGATACTGAGGAGGCTGCTGCAGTTGCAGGAAAACATAATCCAGAAGCTGATGCCATTATCGATCCCGCCGAAGAACGATATCCTGAATCAACAGGTCGAGTTGAGATCGATGTAGTTCAAGTCGATTATACACTTCGCAATGACCGAAACGGTGAGCGGCCTATATTGCATATTTTCGGTCGTACCACAGATAATACAATAGAACATATCCGTGTCCATGAATTCCAACCATATTTCTATGCACCGACGGAAAATCTATCAGATGATGATCTCGATCGAGATGTCATTACTGGGTGGGAACATGGATATGAAAGTATCCGAGGTAAAGAATTAACCAAAATATATGGACAGACTCCACGTGATGTGGGTAATATTCGTGATGAATTCGACCACTATGAGGCAGATATTCTTTTCCCAAATCGGTTACTGATTGATAAGGATATAAAAAGTGGGGTTCGGGTCCCTGAGCGCCGAAACGATGACGGCGTCATTGATATTCCACATACTGAAATAGAGACCACAGACATTTCATCTGAGCTTCGAGTAAATGTATTCGATATTGAAGTCGATGATCGATCAGGTTTTCCTGAAGATGGCGAAGAACCAATAATATCGATCTCATCATATGATTCATTTCAAAATGAATATATTGCGTGGCTATTTGATGCTCCAGAAACAGATGTGCCACCCCCTCAAGAACTTGAGAATTACGAATTATTAAAAACGGATTCCTCAGCTGCTGTTGACGTGCGGGTATATGAAACTGAAGAAACCATGTTGGATGATTTCATTTCATATCTTGAACGCACCAATCCTGACATTCTAACTGGGTGGAATTTTACTGATTTTGATGCACCCTATTTGCTTGACCGGCTCGAAATACTCGATAATAATAGTGATTACAATCTAGATATTGATCGTCTATCTCGGGTGAATGAAGTGTGGAGAAGTGGGTGGCAAGGACCCAATATCAAAGGTCGTGTCGTGTTTGATTTATTAAATGCATATCAACGGACTCAGTTTTCTGAATTGGAATCGTATCGGCTTGATGCCGTTGCTGAACAGGAGTTAAATGTCGGTAAAGAAACGTATACAGGAGATATCGGTGACCTGTGGGAAACGGATCCCGAACGGCTGTTGGAATACAATCTCCGCGATGTCGAATTATGTGTAGAAATTGATCGCAAACAAGATATTATCCCATTTTGGAAAGAGGTAGCGAACTTCGTCGGTTGTAAAATCGAAGATGCTCCAACTCCCGGGGATGCCGTTGATATGTACGTTCTCCATAATGCGCATGGTAAATTTGTATTGCCATCAAAGGGAGGAGTCGAATCTGGAGAAGAATTTGAAGGTGGAGCGGTGTTTGATCCAATAACTGGCGTTAGAGATAATGTCAGTGTACTTGATCTCAAGTGTTTCAGCGGCGATACCGAGATACTTACTCCCGAAGGATCAAAGAATATTAAAAATGTAGACGAAGGAGATCCGATTTATACACTTAATCCTGAGACCTTTGAGTGTGAGGTGAGTTCAGTAACCGAAACTCACGCATATGCAAATCGATATGGGAATCTCCATCATCTTCGTGGAAAAGGGTATGACGTTAAGGTAACCGAAAACCATCGGTTTCTCCTTTCGGAACAACAGGATGTCGACAAATCGTCTCCGGATAATTTTGAATTTAGTGAATTTCGGGAGATTTCTGCTGATAAGTCGTTTCAGTTCCCAGATCACGAACCGATAGATGGTGAAACTCCCGAGACATTCGATCTCGTGGAGAAAATACCAGATGGTACTATTGTTGCCTATTTCGAAGATACCGTCAATGAATTTCATAACCGAATGCCGGAATCGGTCATTAAGGCACTAGATCAACCCGCTGAATCTTCAGAAAAGATGGGGGCCCAAAAGAGTAAAGGGAAGTATCTAATCCCTCTCGATATCTACAAGCGACATCGGGGTATCATTGACAAGCACGCAGATGATGTGTTCTTACATCAAAATACTCACAATCGCAAGATGCCGATCTCTTTTCAGATGACTGACTGGTTAGAATTCATCGGGTACTACGTCGCTGAAGGAGAAATTAACGAGGCACAAAATAGTATCACCATTCATCAAAATGACAGAATAAACCCCGAAGCGATTTACGAGCTGTTAGACCAGATGGAAGTGAACTATAATAATGACGGGGATGCGATCCATATCTCGAACCAGTTTTTGGGTAATTGGCTTGAAGAAAATTGCGGGAGTGAACACAATGACAAACGTCTCCCTGAGATGGTCTTCGATCTCGATGGTGAGTTAACGAAGATTCTCCTTGCGACACTGATTCGCGATGATGAGAGTTGGGCTGATTCAGAATTCGGAGAATTTCGGACGACACATACCGACCTGAAAGATGACGTCCTCGACCTTGCGATTCGGAGTGGATACAAGCCTACTGTGTCGAAGCAGGCCGAGGGTATATGGAAGGTCTCAATTAACAAAGGTGGAACGTTTCAAAAAGCCACGAATGCCACTGTTGAAAATCATGATGGTCAGGTCTACTGCATCACCACAACGGATAATCATATCGTCCTTGCAGGACGGAATGGCCACTTTCAGTGGATCGGTCAATCACTGTATCCAATGTCGATGGTGACAATCAATGCATCCCCAGAGACAAAAGTTGATCCCGACGAATATGATGACGAAACATATGTTGCTCCGAATGGAACCCACTTTCAAAAGACGCCAGAAGGGATAATCAGGGAAATGGTCACCGAATTATTGGCCGAACGAGAAGAAAAGAAAGAGAAACGTGACCAATATGATCCAGATACCGATGCCTATGATCGATATGATCGGCAACAGGAAAGTGTAAAAGTCATAATGAATTGTTTCACGTCGGATACCGAAGTTGTCACACCGACAGGAATCAAGAATATTCGGGATTTAGCTGTCGGAGACAGAGTGTATTCACTGGATCCACAATCGATGGAAGTCGAAGTCAAACCCGTGACTCGAACATATGCGTATCCTAACTATACAGGTGATCTTGTTAGGATCCAGACCGATGATATTGATTTCCAGGTAACACCCAATCATCGAATGTTTATAAGAAATTCATCGGATACCGGATCTAAACCTTCTGACTGGCACTTTCAAGAAGCTGGCACGCTCAAACCAAACATCACTTACGAAGTTCCTTCAACCTGGCAACGAAATCATTCTGATTCTCTCGGTACTAATATCGATATCAATACTATCGCAGAACCATTGGTGAGTGATCAGCAAATTGCTGATGGCGGACAGAGCGTCCCGATTTCGTCGCCTGGCGAAAACGTACCAAACCGAATACCAGCGAGTGATTTGCTGACCCTATTAGCTTTGTATATCAGAGCCGGAGCAACGAAGCCCGCTCATTCGCCGTGTTCAGTTGTTTTCGATATTGAGGATCCAGATGAAAAACAAACTCTTCATAGAATTGTTAACGATCAGCTTAAGTATAACCCAGACACAGAATCAGGTCTGAAATTTTCATCTAGTTGGTGGGCTCAATTTTTAGAATATTTGTGTGGATCCAAGGAAACACAACTGAAAATACCTGATATCGTATTTCAAGGATCGAGAAAGCAAAAACAAAATTTCTTGCAGACTCTGGCCCAAGAAGAAGGTGATGTTCGCCAAAACTTCTGGCAGTACAAAACCCAAAGCAAAGCACTACGAGATGATCTATTAAAGCTATGTACTGAATTGGGAATTAAAGCGGATTATGAGAGCATATCAAACGGGTGGCAAATCGTTGCGAAAGCCAATCAACGATTCACGTTTGAAATGGACCGAGACGGTGATAGGTGTAATACAGATGATGGTGTATATTGTGTAGAAATTGCCGATAATAACACGCTATTAGCGGGGCGGAACGGGACCTTTCAGTTCGTTGGAAATTCCCTGTATGGGGTGTCTGGATGGGAACGATTTCGCCTGTACGATAAAGAGGCTGCAGCTGCGGTTACAGCAACTGGGCGAGAAGTAATTAAGTTTACCGAAACCGCAGTCAATGAACAAGGCAAAGAAGTAATTTATGGTGATACGGATTCAGTGATGCTATCGCTTGGTGATGACCTCGACAAACAAAGTGCTATTGATCAATCATTCACGCTTGAAGATCATATCAATGACCGGTATGATGAATTTGCATTGAACGAACTCAATGCAGAATCCCATCGATTTGAAATTGAATTTGAGAAATTATATCGGCGGTTTTTCCAAGCAGGTAAAAAGAAACGATATGCCGGGCATATTGTCTGGAAAGAAGGAAAAGATGTAGATGATATCGATATTACCGGTTTCGAATATAAACGATCAGATATCGCTCAAATCACCAAAGAAGTTCAGCGAAACGTCATCGAGATGATCGTCACTGGTGAAGACCGAGAAAATATTAAGGAATATATTCATGATGTCATCGAAAATTTCAAAGCGGGGCAGGTATCCTTAGATGAAATTGCTATCCCCGGGGGGATCGGCAAACGGCTTGATAACTATGAAACTGATACGGCCCATGTTCGTGGCGCCAAATATGCAAATCTTTTACTCGGTACGAATTTCAACCGTGGTAGCAAGCCCAAACGATTATATCTTGAGAAAGTTCATCCGAGTTACTTCCGGGAAATTGAAGAAAACAGCGAGGAAATCCAAAACGACCCCTTATATACGGAATTCAAACGAAATCCTGATGTGATATGCTTTGAATATGAAGAAGAAATTCCCGAAGAGTTTACCATCGATTATGAAAAGATGCTTGATAAAACGCTCAAGGGTCCGATTTCTCGGGTACTTGAAGCAATTGACATTTCCTGGGAAGAAGTCAAAAGCGGTCAAACGCAAACGGGTTTAGGGAAATTTTCATCGTAATTCATTAATATATTTTTCCGAAATGAAAAAATAAATTAGAATTATATGAAATATAGGAACCAGTTGCGAAAGCATTATGGGTCTCTCTCTCCTTATTTAACATGACCGAAATACATGGCAACGTTAGAAGTAAGTAATCTACACGCAGGGGTTGAAGAGGAAGATGAGAAGATTTTACGTGGGGTAAATCTCGAAGTTAGTTCGGGTGAAATCCATGCCTTGATGGGCCCGAATGGCAGTGGAAAATCCACGTTGGCGAAAATTATTGCTGGTCATCCTGCCTATACTGTCGAAAAGGGGGATGTATATTTACACCTTGACGCTGATGAGTTTGAGAATGTCGAGGTACCTGAAGATAAACGCACATGGGATCTACTCGATCTTGAACCAAATGAACGGGCCGCGTTGGGAATCTATCTTGGATTTCAGTATCCAGCTGAGATTGAAGGTGTGACCTTGACGAACTTCCTCAGGACAGCGTTAAATGCGAAGATCGAAGAACGCGAAGAACTCTTTGAAGAAGAGGAGGACGAAGATGAATCGGAAACTGAGGAGGAAAGTGGATATGAAACGAGTCCAATGGAAGGTCCGGAAGATGAAGGTGAAATTGGCGTTGCTGAATTTCAGCGATTAATCCAGGAGAAGATGGAACAGCTCGATATGGACGAGAAGTTTGCCCAACGATATCTAAATGCTGGCTTCTCTGGCGGCGAGAAGAAGCAAAATGAAGTACTCCAAGCAGCAGTGCTTGAGCCTTCAATTGCTGTGCTCGACGAAATTGACTCAGGTCTTGATATTGATCGATTACAAGATGTCGCTAAGGGCATTAATGCCTTGCGAGATACCCAGGGAACAGGTATTTTACAAATTACCCACTATCAACGAATCCTCGATTACGTTGAGCCGGATAAGGTACATATTATGATTGATGGCGAAATCGTGATGGAAGGTGAAGCCGAATTGGCAGAAAAACTCGAGGATCACGGATACGACTGGGTTCGCGACGAAGTCTATGAAACAGCCTAAATAACCATTCAAATAACCTACTAAAATTATGAGTTCAGAACAAAATCTTCAAGACACGGACACGGAAGCACGGTTCGAGTTCAAAAAAGAAGAGAAAGCCGCCTTCAAATCAGAGAAGGGGTTAACTGAGGAAACGATTCGCAAAATCAGCGAAGATAAAGGAGAGCCTGATTGGATGCTTGAGCGACGACTGCGTGCGCTCGAGCAATTTAAAGAAATGCCGATGCCGACGGATTGGCCAGGGCAACCCGACTTGTCGGAGCTCGATATCAGCCAAATAATTCCATATATCAGGCCGGATGTCGATGCGCGTAGCGGTGTCGATGATTGGGATGAATTGCCTGATGATATCAAGGATACCTTTGAACAGTTGGGTATTCCTGAAGCTGAACGAGAGGCGCTCTCCGGTGTTGGAGCTCAATACGAATGCCTCGCAGGAGATTCACAAGTATATACAAATCCAGATGGACCAACCGAAATAAAAGATATAGAAACAGGATCTAAAGTATTTGCAATCGATCCAGAAACAAAAGAAGTGGAAAAAAGAAGGGTTCAAGCGAAGAAAGAAAGTGGAGTAAAATTAACTTATGAAGTCAAAGTCAAAGGCGGACGTACAATAGAAGCATCAGACAATCATCCATTTTTAGTGCTTGATAACAAGATAAAACCCGGTAATGAAAGAAAAACCTGGTTCACAGAATGGAGACAATTAGAGAATATTCAAGAAGGAGATTACATCGCTGTATCAAAAAATCTACCTATTGAGGGAGAAAATCACTCTTTCAAATCGCCAAAAGTTGAGAACCCAAACAAATGCAAAGAAGTTAATATACCGGAAGAAACTTCTGAAGATTTAATGTGGTTCTTAGGTTTCTATCTAGGAGATGGGTTTATAAAATACGAAGACACTGATAAGAAAAGAGTTTCAATAGCTATAGACGATTCACAAAAAGGGTTAAGAAAAGAAATAACAAATGTAGTTGAGCATATATTTGAAACCGAAGTAAGTGATACAAGTTCAAGCCGATTAACCATTTTCTCTACAAAAATAGCACAATTCCTGATAGAAAATGGGTTTGAAGGAGATGCTGACTCAAAATCAGTCCCCAAATGGTTATTTAAATTACCTGAAAATCAAAAATTAGCCTTTTTAGCAGGATATTTGGATGCAGATGGAAACGTTCGATCAAATGAGAAAAATAAAGATCCCGTTTTAACTAGCAAAAATCAGAAACTACTAGAAGAGATAAGAGATCTAATACTCTATTCAGGCTTAAATACGTCATCAATTCACGAATTCAAATCGGATCATCCGGAGAAAGAAGATGAAGAAATACAGGCATATAGACTTCAAATAAGTGGAGATACCTCAAAACTTCCAGCCCGTCATCCAGTAAAGAAGGAAAGATTAGGGGAGAAAGAATACTTCCACAACTTCGCCTCGGCGGAAGGATCAGATATTTCAAGCCATTGCTCCGAAAACATCGGATTCGCCCAAATTAAATCGATCGAGGAACAAGGAGAAAAAAAGACCTATGATATCCAGATAGAAGGGCGCAATAACTTTATATCAAATGGTGTTGTTGTCCACAATTCTGAAGTCGTTTATCAGAACATGCAGGAACAATGGGAGGACAAAGGTGTCATCTTCTGTAATATGGATGAAGCTGTCCAAGAGCATGAAGATCTCGTGAAAGAGTATTTCATGACGAAATGTGTCCCACCAAGCGATAATAAGTTTGCAGCACTGCATGGTGCCGTTTGGTCTGGTGGATCCTTCGTGTACATCCCAGAAGATGTCACTGTCGAAATGCCTGTCCAAGCCTATTTCCGCATGAACAGTGAAGGAATGGGTCAATTTGAACATACCCTTATCATTGCGGAACCAGGAAGTGAAGTACACTATATTGAGGGTTGTTCTGCACCAAAATATGCCACGCATAATTTGCATGCTGGCGGTGTCGAGGTTTTTGTTAAAGAAGACGCCCACGTTCAATACTCAACTGTGCAAAATTGGTCGCGGAATACATATAACTTAAATACCAAACGTGCACTCGTCGATGAAAATGCGACAATGGAGTGGGTCTCTGGATCAATGGGATCCAAAGTGACGATGCTATATCCATCCTCGATTCTCAAAGGCCGAAATGCGACGGATAATCATATTACGATTGCCTTCGCCGGCGAAGGTCAAGATATCGACACAGGCGCCAAAGTCTATCATAATGCGCCGGATACGAAATCGACGATCGAGTCAAAATCAATCAGTAAAGATGGTGGTCGAACCAATTACCGTGGACTCGTCCATATAGCTGATGGTGCCGAAAATTCAAGTACGAGTGTCGAATGCGATGCACTCATGTTTGATAATGAATCCACGAGTGACACGATGCCGTATATGGAAATTAATGAAAGCAAAGTGGATGTAGCTCACGAAGCGACGGTCGGTAAAATCGGCGATGAAGATGTGTTCTATCTCCAATCCAGAGGACTCGATGATGACGACGCCAAACAGATGATTGTCGCAGGATTTATCGAACCAATTACCGAAGAATTACCGATCGAGTATGCTGTCGAACTGAACCGACTGATTGAACTCGAAATGGAGGGAAGTTTGGGATAACATGGCCACGCAGTTACAAGCAGGGATCAGTAACGATACCGTCAAGGAATTATCCGCAGCGCTTAACGAACCGGATTGGTTGCTCGAGAAACGCCTTGAGGCGCTTGCATCACTTGATGATCTCGAGTTTCCGTCAGTTATTAAAACACCAGGTCGTCAGTGGACCAATCTTGCGGACCTCGATTTCGATGAACTCGTTGCCCCAATGAGTCAAACAGAGACAAAAGACCAACTTGGGCCTGACAACATCGAAATATTATCTCTCCAAGAGGCCCTCACCACCCGCGAAGAATTAGTGAAAAATAACTTTGGGAGTGTTGTCGATCCCCATGAAAATCGATTGACTGCCCTCTCTACGGCATTATTTTCTACAGGGACAGTCGTGTATGTCCCTCGAAATGTGGACGCAGAGGATGTCAAAATTCGGACCACGATGAACGGTCGATCGCTGTTTAATTATACCTTAGTAATTACAGAGACATCGTCATCGATTACCATTCTTGAACGACAAGATACAGGGGAGCAAATTGATGGTAGCCGATATTATAGTGGTATCGTTGAAATATCGGGTGGCGAAAATAGCTATATCCAATATGGATCCTTACAAGATTTCGATGAACAAACCTATAATTATACCCTCAAACGTGGCGAGACGGACGCCTATGGAACAATCAATTGGATCGAAGGGAATATCGGATCCCGGCTCACGAAAACTGAGGTCGGGACACGACTCTCGGGCAACGGCTCGGAAACAAAAATTGTCGGTGCATTTTTCGGCCACAATGACCAACACTTTGATCTCGATTCGAAAGTATGGCATCGAAACGAGAATACGACAGCAGATCTCGTGACTCGGGGTGTCATAGATGACAAAGCCCGTTCTGTATATGAAGGAGTGCAGCATGTCGGTAGTGAGGCGTGGAATACCAGCTCGTATCAACGTGAAAATACGTTAATGCTCTCCGATGAAAGTGAAGCAGATGCATCACCACAACTCATTATCAACAACCATGACACAGAAGCAAGTCACTCAGCCACCGTTGGGCAAATTGACCAACAAGACCTATTTTATATGACGACTCGGGGTGTCGACCAGAATCGAGCAGAGAATATGCTTGTAGAAGGGTTTTTTGTTCCTGTCCTTGAAGAAATAGAAGTTGATGAGTTACGGACAGATATTCAAGAACGAATCCAGGATCGCCTCGACTGATCGGATATGAGTACTACTGCCCGCGTCGATTCAGATTCCCAGCTTGCCAGGCTGCTTCAAATCGGAATTGTTCTCGAAGAGGTCGTTGAAGCGCGGGCATATCAACACTATCAACAAATGCCAGCCGACGATCGTGAAAGCGAAATAGAATCCTTATTAGAAGAAGCACGATCAGAATCCGCTGAGCATCGACGGAAATTGGAATCGTTGATAGAAGGTCTCGAAGCACAGAGTATCCCATATGATGAGATCAAACCACTCGTCGTCGACCAATATGCGAAAAACCAGCCAGAAGATTTTGATGGCATTCTTTATGACCAGTTACATGGGGAAGAGACTGCCTATAAGTTCTATGATGATCTAATTCAAGCAATCGAAGAAGGCGATGCCCGATTCAGTATTGATAGGAGTCAACTATTATCGACGCTTAAAGACATTCGTGAAGCCGAAGCTGAAGGAGTCGAAGCTGTTGCAAATCTCATGAGTGATCGATCATGAATCGAGGTGTTTGGCATGGATACTGGTGATAAATATTTGAAGGTTATCTATATTGTCCAACAACAAAACAACGGCGCCGCTTCAACAGGAGAACTAGCTGATCGGCTCAATGTCAGTCCAGCGAGTGTGAATGAGATGATTGGGAAGTTAGAAGATCGAGATTTAGTCGATCACGAAAAATACAAAGGCGTCACATTAACCGAAGATGGGATAAAACGGGCCCGCGATGCATTGCAAACCTACTGTATACTCGAACGATTTCTTTGTAACGTCTTGAATGTCGACGAATTTCAAAAAGAGGCCAGACAACTTGAGCCAGTTATCGATGAAACAGTCGCTGAACGACTTGATATGATCATTGATCGTGAACCTCAATGTCCTGATTGTTTTAATGCGGAATCTGATTCCTGTGCGTTATTAGATCCTGCTGAAACACGGCAGGTCGATCATCATGAAGCTGATTGATGTCATCGTTATTTTCGATCAGTAACGACAGATTCAAGGCGATTTACTGATGAATATCTAATGCAAAGTCCCATA
Source organism: Halobacteriaceae archaeon (assembly GCA_042218485.1). GTDB lineage: Archaea > Halobacteriota > Halobacteria > Halobacteriales > Halobacteriaceae > JBDGRB01. Next base: position 12,920 of record JBDGRB010000150.1, read on the forward strand.
GTGTAGTGGCCAATCATCTGGGCCTTTGGACCGAGCCTTGTCAGCAATGAACCTAATACCTGACTGAACAGTACTACTGAGGCAGGTTCGGGAAGTGAGCCCAGGACGGCGGTTCGAATCCGCCTGGGACTACTCTTTATACGAATATCTTCCATTTTTTAACCACATCCAAAAATAATTCCCGAATATCTTATTCAGATTTACAAACGTTCGAGACGAAAAGCTCCTGCTTTAGCAGGGGAGAGGGGATGTTACTAACGTAGGAGGAATCATGTTATATATTCCTCCATTACATTGGGAGGAATCATTTCACATCGTGCGATGAATAGATACGACTAGAGTTATTACAATGAGTGATTCAAATGGAGGAAATGCGGCGAATAATCCGGATAATAACAGCGAGACAGACTACGGTATTGGTAACAAACAGGATGAGACCAGCGATGAATCGGATGGGCGCTTGATATCTAGCTCGCCAGTTCTCGAAGAAGAACTTCCAGATGATCTCCAACAATCATTAGGACGGATCCTAAATGAAGAGCCTGTAGAAACACTGGATGACTGGACCACGAGGATTCGTCGGCTGACTAGTGGTGAATCCATTCAGATTGATGATCTATGTCATTCAGGTGAACAAACAGGGCACTGGGGAGAGATGGGCGATGAGACCTATCATTTCCTATGCTTTTATGATGCGATTATACTTTCAGCATTGGCCGATCAACCAGTTGATATCCGAACCGAAAGTCCGAATGGAACGGTCATTAGGGCACACGCAATGGGAACGACAGATCTCAGTGTCAATCCTGACACTGCCGTATTTTCATTTGGGATTGATGATACTGTTGAACCCCCTACAGATGATGGGCCATCAGCAAGAGATATTTATGCAGCAGTCTGTCCATACGTTCGAGCATTTCCGGATCCGGAAGCATACAAAATGTGGGCAAGGGATGTATCAGCATCGACAGTAGCAATGCCACTTACGGATGCTACGGATATCGCCAGCTCCCTTATCGAGTAACTCGTCGACAGGAAACGGCTGGTATCTTTTATTTGGATATAAGTATTATCTCGGAGTTTTTGGATTAATTTTAAATCATACTATATCTCGATCCTGTTACAGTTCGTGAAAATTAGAAGAATGGTTAACTTGAATTGTCTATAAATTGTCGCTTAGCAGATATATGATTGCTGGACATTCAAATGGAGTTTTCATACCCGCAAAAATAATATAAATGCTATAGTAATAACCCAATAATACACGCCACTCGAGGGGTATGTCCGACAATACACTCAAATCACTATTGAAATCATCTGGCCTTGGAGGAGTGACTATTGCCAGCGGGATCGTCTGTTGTATGGGGCTTAAATTGCTTGGTGGGGCTGTATTATTTAGTGGTATAGCAACTATGATCGGTCTATCGACGGATCAAACCGTTTTCCTCGTCGGTGGTATCGGTGGATTACTTCTCGCTGTTATGGGCTTCGCGTATCGGAAATCCTGGAATGTGATGCCAATTTGATGTGAACCTTCCACCGTCACACAACGAAATGCTCTGCTTATAGATGGAGGAGATGAGATAATATATTCCCATGAAACGATCGCCATTTGTTGTCTCACTATCGGTCTGCAAAAACCAACCTGCGTTGATATAATAGGAGAATTTTACCGCATACATTGCTCATTCCTAAATCCAACTATTAGTACCCCTTATCCTTCAATTGGTATATCCCGTTTACCTACCATTTTAGATAACCACTACTAATCAAATGAGTTCCGACCAAGATCCCCCTGAGTTATCGCTCGAAGATTACCGTGACAATATCGATCATCCCCTCTATCAACTCTTCAAGCGATATGGTGGTGATTACATTCATTGGTTTATTATTGGATTGGTTACAAGTACTGCTGCCCGATTTCTGTCACTAGTTCCCCCGGTCATTCTAGGTGTTGCGATAGACTCTATTTTACGGTCCGATATGCCGTATACACTACCATTTATACCGCAAGCCTGGCTACCGACAACAACATCCGGGCAGTTTTGGTTTTCTGTAAGTTTAATGGGGGCTGCGATGATTACGCAGGCTATTTTTAATTTTACCCGTCAATCGAGTTTGAATTTGTTTTCGCATCGCGTAAAACACGAAGTAAGGACTGCGACATATCAGAAGATGCAGCGGCTAGATATGGAGTTTTTCAACGAGAAGGAAACAGGCGAATTGATGAGTATCCTGAACAATGACACGAATCGCCTTGAGTTGTTTTTGGATAATATGATGAGTAGTTCGATACAGTTAGGAGTTCTAATCCTCGGTATTGGAGCGATCCTCTTTTGGATGAATCCACAACTCGCAGCAGTAACGCTTTCGATAATCCCTATCGCCGCAATTTTTACCCGATGGTTTATGAATGTCGTCGAAGAACATTATTCGACCGTTCGCTCGTCAGTTGGCGATTTAAATACACGACTTGAAAATAATTTGGCGGGCATTGAGGTAATTAAAACCAGTAATACAGAAGATTACGAGGATGAGCGTGTTCGTAAGGCTTCCTATGAATACTTCAAACAGGATTGGAAGGCATTACGGATGAACTTTATTTATCGCCCCGGGATGCAAATGTTGACGTCTATTTCCTTTATAATTACATTTATTGTTGGCGGAATCTGGGTCATCACTGGCAAAGGCCCAGTATTTTTGACTGGGACGCTTAGTGTTGGACAGTTAGTTACATTCTTATTATTGACACAGCGCCTCGTCGATCCACTGACGCAAATGAGTGAAATCGTCGACCGATATGAGGATGCCAAGGCTTCAACCAAACGTATCTTGGGGTTGATGGAAATCCCCGTATCAATCCAAGATAGACCAAATGCAACGAATTTGACCAACGTCGATGGCAACGTTACGTATGATAATGTTAGCTTTGCCTATGAAGACGAACCCGTCCTCCATAATATAAATATCGAGGCAAATGCTGGTGATACTGTTGGTCTCGTTGGACCGACTGGCGCAGGGAAGACAACGATCCTCAAGTTACTTGTCCGGTTATATGATGTCGATAATGGTGAGATACGTATTGATGGCCATGACATCAGGGATATCACGCTCACAAGTCTACGTGATTCGATCGGGTACGTTAGTCAAGATACGTTTCTTTTTGATGGAACCATTCGAGAAAACATCAAATATGGTTCATTTGAAGCCAGCGATGATGCAATGATCGACGCTGCGAAAAAGGCTGAAGCACATGAATTCATTACGAATCTTTCAGATGGCTACGATACTCGCGTTGGCGAACGGGGCGTGAAACTCTCAGGAGGCCAACGTCAACGGGTTTCAATTGCCCGAACAATTCTGCGGGATCCATCCATACTGATTTTAGATGAAGCAACAAGTGATGTCGATACCGAGACAGAAATGCTAATTCAACAGAGTCTTAACAGGCTTGCCAAAGATCGAACAACGTTCATTATTGCCCATCGGTTATCGACAGTCAAAGATGCAGATAACCTTCTAATTATCGAAGATGGGGAAATTGTCGAACGCGGAACCCATCAAGAATTACTTGATAACGATGATCTGTATGCGAATCTCTGGAGTATTCAAGCAGGTGAAATAGACGAGCTATCTGATGAATTTATTGATCGGGCGGCCAAACGAGCAGCGAAACGTACTGACTAAGAATATGGCCACCGACCACCCTTCTTGAGTTCTTGTTTGTAGCCTTCATCGATTAACTCTTGTATCTCTTCTCTAGATTTGTGTGTGAATTCTCGTTCCTTTTCAGAAATCGTAAGAACGCTTTCTGTTAAAATAACGGCGATATCGCGGAGATCACGTCTATCAATTTTATCGAGCGTATCAGCATGGGTATGTCCCCATCCCCGTCCACTTTTTTCGGAAGTCGTGCTTGCCATTACTGCTGGGACGCCATCTTGAACAAACGCCCATTGATCGCCATGTGGGCTAATTGTATTCGACGTCTGAAGTGGAACCTCAAATGATTCCGTGACCTCTTCAAAGGTGTGTTTCAAATCAGTAAACTCATTTGCTCCGATATGTAAATTTCGTGAAGTTCCAGCGCCATCAATATTTATAACACATTTTATATCATTTAAATTATGGGTATCTGCCCAATGATATGCCCCAAATAATCCAATTTCTTCTGCACCAAATGTAACACATCGAACCTTTGTTTCTAACTTACTTTCACATTGCGATAATAAGCGACCAATCTCGGCAACGAGGACGCTTCCCACGCCATTATCGTTCGCTCCCTGCGAAATATCATGGGCATCTACATGCGCCGTCACAAGAACTTCATCATCAGTATCGGGGCCAACAACACCTTCAACGTTTTGTGAAGTGGTTTGTTTAGATTGACTGGTTACACTCAACCTTGCTTCTGGATCCGTATTATCACAATATCGTTGCAATTGATCGCCTACTTCTTTTGATACGCCAATTGCCGGAATTGGTCCAGGTCGATTATGGTATCCTATTTCTCCTGTTGGGGGAAGACAGCCCTCAATATGATTGCGAAATACAAATCCCTCCGCTCCGTGTTCATATGCGGAGGCGTATTTTTCCATCCGATGAAGCCACCGATCATAATCGGATGGGGTGCGACTTGAAACAATTGCGATTTTTCCCTCTATATCTGTATTTTCAAATTCCTTCGGCGTACCCGTTCCAACATCAACAATTGGTGCTGTGACAGTTCCTGAAGGAGAGCCGGGTAATGCAATTGCGTCATGTGTATTATCGAATTCTATCTCCTCTGGCAATGTTATGCGTAATAACGAATCTTCTCGCCACCAGCCAGGAATGTCAAATTCGTGAATTGATACTGCATGTAAGCCATTCTCTTCAAATTTTTCGCGAATGATCTCTGCACCGGTTCGTTCACCCTCCTGACCAGCCATGCGATTCCCCACATCGACTAAATCCGTTAATGTTTTCCAAGCTGTTTTATCCGTATACGCATCACCAATAATTTCATTTGGCAACGTAACCATATTCTATTCCCTTGCCCCTGTGTTTGAATAAGAATCGGTTTTTTTGTCACCGTTATACTATCCCTAAATTACTGCAAACATTACTATTTAGGCAATCCCACCAATGCATCTCAATATGTCGTATAATATCTCTGATTTTGATCTCATGAGCATGACGTGGGAAGATGCTGAAGTGGCAATTACTGAAGCTGATTTTGTCGTATTGCCGACGGGAAGTATTGAACAACACTCAATCCATTTACCGGTATCCGTCGATACACTCCGTGCGGATAGCCTAACAGCAGAACTCGCAAAACAAGCACCGAATCATGATTTGGAAATGGTTGTCCTACCGACACTCCCATATGGCCATTCAGAACATCATATGCCATTTGCTGGTACTGTGTCATTGTCAGCAGACACGTATCAGGAAGTGATAATTGATATCGGAACATCACTCAAAGAACACGATGCAAATCGCCTCCTATTTGTAAACTGTCATGGCGGTAATCGTCAATCCTTATCATTTGCTGCAGATAGACTTCAACGGGATCACGGACTTCCGACTCATTTCGTCCACTGGACAAATTTTGCCCGTGATGAATTACAAGAACAGTTCGGTGAGGACTGGGGGCATGCAGGCGAACATGAGACAAGTGTTATTGAATTATTTTATCCGGAGTTAGTGCGAGAGGAGAAAAAAGAACCCCAAAATACGTTTGATCAACCAGAAACAAAACCCTATGAATATTTTGATGACTTAACAGA
>JBDGRB010000131.1:0-4168 GCA_042218485.1 Halobacteriaceae archaeon
ATTCCACTTGAAGTTCAAAGCAACCTATCCGGGAGCGTTCATCTACCACTGTGCCGTGCCGAACCTTGACTACCACATTTCAAGTGGAATGTTCGGGATGATCGTGGTCGAACCCAAGGAGGGACTTTCGCCGGTCGATAAAGAAATCTACCTCGGTCAACACGAGGTGTACACTGACATGCCTGTCGGCAAGAAGGGGCATCATAACTTCGATTTCACGTCGATGAAAAAGGAGCAGCCGACGTATGTGTTGTTTAACGGGGAAAAATATCCATTCACGCCGAATCGCTACGGAACGATCAATGTCAACCGTGAAGAGAGGGTGCGCCTCTTTATGGTGTGTGGTGGCCCGAATTACTCGTCGAACTTTCATCCGATCGGGAACGTCTGGGCCGAAGGGTATCGCGACGGGGCAATCGCTGATCGTCCCGAGAAATATCTCCAGACTGCAAAGGTCCCTCCTGGGAGCTGTTTCGTCGGCGAGATGGATACACCTGTTCCCGAACGGATCAAGCTCGTTGATCATGCCCTGACGCGCGTCGCTCGCCGTGGACTGCTCGCCGAGATTGACGTCCAAGGCGAAGAGCAGCCCGAAGTCTTTGACCCATCTCCCGATAAGCCGGTTAGTGCGGATGAGGATGGGCCACTCTATTAACTACCACTTCTTTTCAATCTGACATTCTCAGATTTATCAAGGGTATTAATTTCACTTTTCTACGCGCCTTCGGGAGATTTTTGTATGAGATAATATTCCATGCGTTTCTCCCTTACTTATCCTTAGGGTTATTTTCCTTCTTTTGAGTGCACATCTAATGTTTGTCGGGCTATATCATGCCTGCTTTTCATAAAACTCCGCAAGCGAATTACAGTCTTGTTCATCTATCATTGTCACCTAACCACCGAACAATATCGTCGTCAACATTTCCGTCCGTCGGTGAACACAGGATTTTTACCTCTATTGGGCGTGATTGCGAAGACATCGTCTTCTCTGTCTGTTTTTCACTAGGTGACCAGCCATGCCACGGCTCCTCGCCGTGATCATTTACTGACCAGAGTGTAAATTTAACCTCTATTTTCGATATCCAATACTAAATGGGTGTAATGATTCAAGAAATCGAATAATGGTAGATAAGCTATGTCGTTTGCGCCCACTCGACACGTCTTCCGAATGTCGTTACATAAATGAATCCGAGTCCAAATCCATAGGCAAGTACCGCAGGAATAGCAGTAATCAACATCATATATACGCCCTTTGGTAACATTGCGGACACTCCAAGGAACCCAATCGTAACTCCTCGCCAGTGATTGCGCATTGTCTCATATGAAACGATGCCACCGTAATAGAACAGTTCCATTGTAACCGGAATTTCGATTAGAATACCAATCCCAATCGTTGTCAGGAAGATCAACCAGAAGAAACTCGGGACTCGATAGGAAATAACCATCCCAGCTCGGATGGCATCCCACACAAGATAGGAAATGAGCGCCGGGCAATATAGAGATATCCGAGAATGCTGCCACCGATGATCCCGAGTGCCAGGACAGCAGCCCAACTGAAGAAAATACTTCGATCACCCCGGGCAAGGCCTCGCTCTTGCATTGCTGGCCAGGCATAGTAGAGGATTAACGGTAATACCGCAATTAAGCCGACAATAATACTGATCTCCATTTCAAATACGAGCACTTCGATTGGATGAAGAAGGACGATATTTACTTGTTCAGTCTGAACAGTTGGCGGTAATCGTGACAGGAAATCCCGTTTGATCGTGCCGATCCCACCACGGTACAGAAATGCAAAGGTTGCACCCACGACAACCATAAATGTGGCAACAATGCGGAACATTTTCGATGTGAGGCTATCCCAAATGAATTTAATATCGTGATAGTAGCCACCGATCTCATCTTCGGTTGTGTCGTCTTCAGTAAAGGGATCGACGATATCCGCAGTTGTACTGGTAAGCATCTCTTCGAGGCTATCAGTAGATGCAGAGGAGGCGTCTGTGGCTGATTCGGTGTCGGGTTCCGTATCATCACCCTCTCCTTCAGTCTCGTTGACTTCTTCGTAGCGATCCAAGATTGCTTGTGCCTTTTCAGGGTTATTGTCATCCATTGCTTGGTTGGCGTGGGTAAGGGCTTCTTCCTCGGTGAGCGTTTCAAACGCCTCTGGTGGCGCAGCTTGAACACCTGCGGCATCAAGCGTCGAGAGATCAATGGCACTTGGTTCCTCAGTTGTCGACGAGGAGTCACTCCCGAACGTCATTGATTCACGTTGTCGTTGTATATTAACGACGAGTTTGGAACAGCCAAGGCCCACGCCATATAAAACGACCATTGGCAACGCAACCATTGACATGGAAACAGGGTCAGGAGACCCATTCACAATTGAGGCAAAGATAAAGATAATGAGGACGGCATATCGCCAATTATTACGAAATGTCTCATAGGGGACAATATCGGTATATGTCAGTGCAGTCATGATGAGGGGCAACTCAGCTGAAATGCCCATCACGAGGGATAAAACGAAGATAAATTGCGTCCATTTAACAATCGAATACATGGGTTTAAATCCGGCTCGAATGGCATTCTTTGCGAGATATTCAAATAAAAACGGGAAAATTATCATATACGCATACGCAATTCCACCAACGAACAGAACCACTACTATGATTCCAAGAATGAATAGCTTCCACTTTGCTATAGGAGCCTCTGGATAGAGATCACGTTCCCGAAGCGCATCGCGGGAGGAATACAAAAGTGGTGGAATTGAAACCAATATCCCTGTTATAATCCCAATTTTTGCTTGGAGGAGGATGACATCAAAGGGCGTCACGGCAACGATAATTGCACCATTGCAAGCAGATCTGCCCTCAGAAACGGCCATACCCATGCCCGCATGAGATAAAACGACGACAGAAAGCCGATAAGAAAGATAATAAAGACCTTTTGGAGATCACGCTGGGCACTTGAAAGTACGGCTTCAAGTGTCTCTCGAGCATTAGTCAGGCCTTCTGCCGTATCCTCATCCAAAATCGAATCTGTAGCCCCTATCATCTAATCCGTACATTGGTGATTACGTGAACATAATTATCAATCTTTTAGCGAATCAACTTCGTTTTCTCCGTCAGTCTCGATATCGGGGATGCAGGTGATACTCCATCACTGCGGGCGATATTTTCATATCGATCAACGATCAGATACATTTGGAGTGTATTTCAAATGTTTGGCTGTTCATCATCGTCACCGAATGAGAATACCATTCTGATATCCCGTTGTCGGATAACTTCGTCGGTGTCCTTTAACATAAACTTGTATTTACCTTTAGAATTGTTTTCTATCTTTAGTATTCCACGGCCCAATGCCATTTTTTTCAACCCACCAAACGAGACCCCAATACGCTATTGCAAATGAGATGAAACCTCCAAGTAAAAGCAATCCAATCTTAGCGTGACCAGTATTGAGTATGGTGAACACAATAGCTAATACAAATAAAATAGCTATAATTAATGAAGTAATTGATATTATACCAATTACTACCAACAAACTCATATTAAAGAGTCGATTTCCCTTTGAACCGGATGAGGGATTTATTTTTTCTGTCATTGTCTATCTCTAAGTGTTTGATTAATCGGTTTCGGAAGAATGATTAAATCGAGAAGGAGGAAGCCGAAGTTCATCGAGGAAATCAATGAACTTGGCATTGTAAACCACACTTACTTCTTCCGTCGCAGGCACCCCAACACAGGTTAAGCGTGCCCCCCGTTCAACAGCGCCTTCTGGCAAAATTTGTTGACCAGGCATAGCGATCTCCCCCTCTTTCAATATGACCGCACAATTTGAACAGGCACCACCCCGACAGGCAAAAGGCCATTCATATCCCCTCCGCTCAACGGCCTCTAAAATCGATTCTCCACGTTCAACTGCAACCCGTCCGTAATCTTCATGACTTAAATCAGCATTTGCGGCTTTTTCGAATAAATTGTCATCGTGAATGCTCCATCCTCGATCCTGTACCACTTCATAATTGAGAAAGGTAACTCGTGCCAACCCTGGTTGTCGGACAAGTGGTTTGGTGCTTCGGCCAGGATATTCAAACCGTTCAATTTCATTAATTACTTCATCAACTGATTTCGTTTCGAAGTCATAGACCCAGTCTTCGATCGTCTTCACT
>JBDGRB010000131.1:4178-18620 GCA_042218485.1 Halobacteriaceae archaeon
CCAAGCCAGTCGGTGAGTTCCTCCACTGATATGCCTTGCTTTAGTGCAATCGCGGCGATTAATCGCTGCGTAGCCTCCTTAGACTCGACTTCATCTAATTTGTTTTGCAATTCACTCAGTGATACCTCTTCGAGGGCCATTCTAGTGGAAACTTAGCCGGGAGTGCCTATGAATCAAGGAGGGAATTCTCAACTTTTGAAAATAGCACATCACTCCCTCCAGAGGAGATATCGGAGCAGATCTACGAATATCGCATCTATTTATTCCTTGATTTTATTACTTATTGGAAGTCAAGAATAATCACACAATGGATCACTTTCCAAGGGATCGCCTGTCATAGCATACGCTCTAGATCTCGATCCACCACAAAGCTCTCGATATTGACAGTCGCCACATGGGCCAAGAAACTGATCTGCATCGCGAAGATTTCGCAGTAGTGGTGCTTCGCGGTATATGGAAACGATATTATTTTCTCGGATATTTCCGACGCTTTTCGGTAGGAATCCCGATGGATATACTTCCCCTGTGTGATTAACGAAAAGAAACCCTTTCCCAGCTCGTGTAGAACCGACGCGCCTGTTTTCCGATTCATCAGTTGATAATTGTTTGGCAACTCGTCGATAGTGGGGAGCTTCCACCGTTATCAGTTTGAAGGGAGCATCTTTTTGCCGATTATATAACCATTCCATCACTTCTTCAGCCATGGATGGTGATAATTGTTCCAACTCCTTTCCTCGTCCAATCGGAACTAGGAAAAAGACTTCCCACATCACGGCGCCGATAGTTTCGACGAGATCGGCGATTTCAGGGAGTTCAGTAATAGTTTCTCTCGTTATAGTGGTATTTATCTGCAGGGGGATTCCGAGTTCATTTGCATATTGACATACTCGTCGAATTGTGTTAAATGAGCCCTCTTCACCCCGAAAGGCATCATGGGTTTCCGCCGAACCGCCATCTAAGGATAACGCCATACGTTTGATGCCTATTTCGGCAAACATTTCGATAATATCATCGTCAAGTTGGGGTGTTGGAGCTGGAGCTATTGCAGTTGATATCTCATTCTCCGTGGCATAGTCAGCCAATTCAAATATATCAGGACGTTTTAGTGGATCACCACCGGAAAGAACCAGGATTGGTGACGATGGAGCGAAGTCACCAATCTGATCTATCAATTGCTTTCCTTCTTCAGTTGAAAGTTCATCTGGATTTCTTTCTGGATTGGCATCTGCACGACAATGATCGCACGATAAATCACATGCTTGAGTCATCTCCCATGTAACGATCAGCGGTGCCTTGTTATAATTTTCCTGGTGGGGATGTTGATGTTCGGAATGTTCTGTATTCATGTATTTTCGTGTACCCGATTAGGAGATTAATTACCAAATCTTCTTGTCATCGGCCAAGCGAACCCCTTTTGGGATTATTCACCACCCCTATTTGATGAGGACATTTCTGCACTCGGTGATTTGGATGAACTACTAGCCATTTTGAGGCCGAAATAAACAACCAATCCACCCACGATTATGAATACCACAGTTGCAATTAGCATGATTTTATCTGGTATTCCAAGAGCCTGTGAATAACCTGCTGCGGACGTCATGAAAAAGAAAATGATCGCACTAACACCGATACCGGTTCTCGCTGGGTGATCCGAAATATTATCTGTATATTCATATGTGGGATCTTCTGGAACGTCTCCTGTTATTTTGTGATCTATAAAGGGTACAAGTAACATCAAAATGACGACGATGCCCGGAATGAGTACGCCGCCAATGAATTCGGCAGTTATTTCTCCACCAAAGATTACAAACTCCACGGACGGTGTTAATCGTAAGATGCCAAACACCCATAGTAAATACCAATCTGGCTTTATGGCAGGTGTCCCAGCAACAGGCGGGCCATAGACCTCTACAGGATGGACCGGCACGTAGGCGGCCAGGAACGATACCCCGGCGGCATACGCCATGAAAATAACAACCATATTTAACGTTTGTTCAGGCCATAGCGGAAGGCCAACAATCCCTTTGCGGGTTTCATTGGCTTGGTCCCTGATCTTTTGCGTGATTTTGTGGTGTTGAGTATGTTTTAATTTGAATAAGATGATCAAATGGATGCCGATAAGTCCCGCTAGCAGTAGAGGAATTAGCATAATATGCCATCCATAGAATCGTGGCACAACAAACGGGTTTGGAAAGGTACCGGCAAATGCAAGATTCGCAATGGCTGTCCCGATCCAAGGGATAGAAGAGATAATGCTATATCCAATGCCCGTCGCTGTGACAGCAAATTCATCAAAGGGGAGAAGGTAACCAACGAACGCAGCCATAACAGTTAGGAGAAGTGCGATGAATCCAATGACCCAATTGATATCGCGGGGTTTTTTATAAGCTCCCGTAAAGTATACCCGGGCCATATGAGCCAACAATGAGGCTATCATAATATGTGCACTCCAGTGATGGATTCTACGTGCAATGAGACCAAGGGTCAGGGAGTTTATACGTAAAATACTTGCAAACGCTGCTGGAACGCTTTGCTTTTGGTAAGTAATTACTCGCGTACTCGGCTCATAGAAAAATGCCAGAAAAATCCCCGTTGTCACTAAACCGATAAATGAAAATAGTGCCAATTCACCGAGATAAAACGACGAGTGTACCGGAAATGCTTTCTCTCCAAATTTGTCTATGAGATCGCGGAGTTCTAATCTACTGTCAGTGTCGGTTTTTGCCATTGTTATTCACTCCCGATTTTCGATTCGAATTTCGATGTGAGTACGATTTCATTGTTGTCATTTACCCTCACGCCAATTTGCGGGAGGGGGCGGGGAGGTGGCCCTCCGACCACCTTAGCTCCTTCATATGGGTCGAATTCGCCAATATGACAGGGACAATGATCACGGGGACTACCGACATTATGTGGTTGCTCAGTCCAATCAACTGTACACCCAAGATGGGTACATATGGCACTATAGGCGACAAATCCCTGATCCGTCATCTCTTTTTTCGTTGGAGGTTTGATGTCTTCCTTTTTAAGTTTATGGAGAAGGATAAGATACTTGTTCTGAGTAGCAAGATCTTCTGGCGCAACTAACGCAGCCGAAGGGGCGTTTAACTTATCTGCTGTTACAACAGTTCCTTTACTGTGGGTATGCCCTTCTGATTGCTGTTGATATTCATGCGCAAAGACCAAGCGTTGTCCCGGTAATTCCGGCTCTTGTTTGCCTTTTGCTTCGGGTTTCACTGCTAACGCAAGATCCTTTAAGGGAACCACTAGACCAATTATAAAACTAATAATACTAATACCTGTAAGCCAATTCAACAGACGTCGTTTGGTCGAAACCGATTTCTCCTGTAATTCTTCTTTATGTTCTTTCTCACTCATAGTTATCACCTCAGTCTTTACCAAAGATCCTCATCTCGTTCATACACGATCTTATGCGGTACAAATAATCTATAGTAAATTATTACCAGCAATCCGATCAGTGCGAAACCTGCTGCTAAATTCATGCCCAGTATCGTTGGATCAGCAGCGCCAAATACCTCAATAATGAAGGCAACAGCAACCCAAAGTAACAATAGATTTAGCACAACAAAAATTCCGATTAAAATCTTACTTGAGGGAGTTGGTGAAGATTCAGATATGATTTCACGCATGGATGTGCTCCTCCCACTTTTCTAAAATATTAGCCACTATTAGAATCCATACTACGAATGCAAAGGCAACTAATGCGATCTGCCACGATGCCAATTTTTTCCCTATTAATTGGAATGGTATAAATAGCTCTGGTTGTATAATCGGAGCCATATGAGATAGTCCGCAGTATAGCTTATTAAAAAACCATCCTATTTTCAAATTTTGAGAATGAATTTATCCTTCGAAATATTCGAGTAAATAAAAAAGAATTTTCCCTTACAGAGCGTTAACTCTAACCGTGTCCTCGGCACTCCTAACAGTTGAAAACCTCACTAAATCATTCGGTGCTATCGTGGCGAATGATGACGTCACGCTTTCGTTCGAACCCGGGGAATGCCACGGGATTATTGGACCGAACGGATCGGGAAAGACCACTCTTTTCGACCTAATTACGGGGTTCCACAAGCCTGATAAGGGGACTATCCGATTCAATGAGTCTGATATAACTGATATGGCTCCCGATCAGATTGCCCGGCGAGGGTTAGTGCGGACATTTCAGATTGTCTCTCCATTCGAAGAAATGACTGTTAAGAAGAATTTGTTAAGTGTTTATAAAAACCAACATAAATCAAAGATTCGTGTTCCTGAAGAAAAAATAAACCACGCTGAAGGCTTACTAGAGACCCTCGAACTTACACAGGTAGCGGATCATTCGGCAGAAGAAATTTCAGGTGGACAACAGAAACTCTTAGAACTAGGCCGAGCGCTAATGTTGGAACCCGAATGTTTACTCCTCGATGAACCGACTGCAGGGGTTAACCCAACCATCCAAAAGCGAGTCCTATCAACCCTACAAACTATAAACGAAAGGGGGACAACTCTCATCGTCATCGAACACGATATGAATGTTATCAAAGAAATTTCTGACCGGATCACTGTATTTAACGATGGGCAGGTTATTGCTCAGGGTGATTTCGAGACAGTAACCGACCATGACCAAGTGCGTGATGCATACTTGGGCCAATATAAAAGTCATACAACAGATATGTCCGAAATGGCCAACGTGACCAAAGGTAACAACAAAAGTCCTCCAGCTATTTCAAAAGGAACTAATCAAAGTTTAGGCACATCCGAAAAAGATGATTCAAAGCATGTTCCAAAGAGAGTACCAACAACTAATACGAAAGATGAGGACACATTACTATCAGAGGAGAACGACTCATTGCCACAGGGTGTGGAGGTTCTTGGGAGACACCACTCTGATACTGGTTCTCCCGACTACCTCAAAGCTCAAGATGTAGTAGCTGGCTATGGCAATCAAATCGTTTTGCATGGTGTATCGATACAGAGCCATGACGGTGTTACCTGCCTCCTGGGACCCAACGGATCAGGTAAGTCGACCCTACTTAAGGCAATCGGGGGTGTTATACCTGTCCGGTCGGGAACTATAAAATTTGGAAAAGAAACGATAACCGGGCTTGACCCACAAGAGGTTATTGAGGCTGGAATCACCACTGTGCCGCAGAGAAATCGGATATTTAGAGGGTTAACTGTTCGAGAGAACCTGCAACTTGGCGCTATGACTGTAGAAAATGAGAAAATCATTAACAAGCGAATGGAAGCCGTTCTCGATTTGTTTCCAGCTTTACAGGCATCGATCTCCGATCGAGCGCAGTCGCTTTCGGGTGGACAGCAGTTAATGCTTGGACTTGCTCGAGCAATGATGACCGGAGCGGACATATACCTTCTTGACGAACCGTTGAGTGGTTTGGCCCCCTCGATGATCGACGA
Source organism: Halobacteriaceae archaeon (assembly GCA_042218485.1). Lineage (GTDB taxonomy): Archaea > Halobacteriota > Halobacteria > Halobacteriales > Halobacteriaceae > JBDGRB01. The sequence continues at coordinate 9,600 of JBDGRB010000131.1, forward strand.
TGTCTTAGATGCAATTATGACTCTCAATGAATTGGGTACACAAATCATCATGGTCGAGCAACAAGTCAGTGAAGCGTTGCGAATTGCTGACCATGTTTATATTCTTTCTCAGGGCCGAATTCGATTTGATGGTAAGCCAACAGAGCTACAAAATCAAGAATTCATCGACCTGTATTTGGGTCTTGAGTGATCGAGAATAGCATTATTTGATTTACGGTATTTTGTGATTGCCTTCCGAGCAAAATTTGGTGACAGAAATGGTCACAGTCGATTTATCGTCTTCTCAGTATCTTTGATTTTATAACTGCTTTCAGGAACCTTTACATTTTGATATATTGATATAAACCGTTAGTTATTCGGAAATCTACTCAGGATGTAACTGAACCATGAGACTACTCCACCCGGACTGCGAAGGATTATAACAAGGAGGAGAATACCGTGAATGATATCCTGGAGCTCGGGTACACCGATAAATTGGCGGGCCAGTTCACTCGCAATTGTCAGGGCAATCGAACCAATTATCGGCCCGACAGCGGTGCCTAGACCACCGATAACTGCCGGTAAGAGAATGTCAAGATTGACCAGAACGCCAAATACAGTTCGAGGCTGAATGGAAGTAAAATACATACTCCACACTGTTCCCGCCCACGCAGTGAAAAAAGCACTCACAGCAAGGCCATAAATTTTGAAGCGTACTGTGGGAATACCAACGGCAGCCGCTGCATCCTCATCATCACGTATAGCGAATAGATATAATCCGAAGTGGGACTCTTTAATCCCGAATGCGACTGCTGTAACGATGATCAAAAAGGCAAGAGAAATATAGTAATACGGAAGTCGAGATGTGAACTGAAACGCTATTAACCCAAAGCTGGTGCCATAAACGCTGGGGAGAGGTTTAACGTATCCACTTGCCCCACCCAGACTGTTAACGTTGATGAAAATGTATAATAACAGTTCGGCAAACGCAAGTGTGGCTAACGTGAAGTAACTCCCGCGTACGTCGTATCGGAAACTGAGAAAGCCAATAAACAGCGCATAAAGAGTCGCGAGTATGCTGCCGATTATTAATCCGATCCAAGGATTAATCGCAAACTTCTGCGCTAAGATTAGTGGTGTAAAGGCACCGAGGCCGAAAAAGGCCGCATGGCCAAATGAGAACTGGCCAACAAATCCGGACACGATGTTCCAGCTTTGTGCTGCAATAGCCCAGATCAACGTGACCACGAGGATATGAATCGAGAGAAATGTGCCCAGACAAAGCCCAAACACCGACATATCAAGCAACAATGGAAGGGCAGAAAGAATTAAAAAAAGGATACCAAGTACTATCAGCGGATAAGAATCTTTCTCTCGCCACTTGCGAAATGATACAATGTATTGTCCAATATTCGACGAGGAAAAGAATTGTTTTGAGTCACTCATGCTGCTCACTCCCGAGTATCCCGGTCGGTTTGACCAACAGCACAGTGATAAAAATCAGCATAATAAGAACGTGATAATACGATCCCGGGAGATAAAATAAGCCGAAGACATGAATCATCCCAATTATAAGACCACCGATAAGAGTTCCTGGAATAGATCCGAGTCCCCCGATTACAACGACTACAAAAGCAGTTGTTAGATACTGATTGCCAAGATATGGGTCGAACGGTTGGATAAATGTAATAAGGGCTCCAGCGAGTCCGGCGAGTCCCGCACCAAGTCCGAAGGTTACGTAATCAATCCGACGTACATTGATTCCCGCATATATAGCGCTTGATCGATTATCTGCAGTCCCTCGAATTGCCCGGCCGATATCCGTATAATGTAAAAACGTCCAAACAGATATAAAGGTTATAATCGCAATGCTGAGCGCATATAGTTGTCCCTCAAGAAAATATACTCCACCGATAGCCACCGAACCAAGTTCCATTTGGAGTTCCCGAGGAGTTGACGAGAATTGCATTTCGATCACTCCAATTAATATTATGAGAAATGCAACAGTGACCAGAAACTTATCACCCTCTGATTCCTCCATTACTCGTGCAACAAGAGTCCGTTGAAGCGCAATTCCAAGTATGAATAGCACAACCGCAGCCAATGGAACACCAAAGAAAGGCGAAAATCCGAATATATGCGAAACGGTCCAGACCGTGTACATTCCTATAACCATAAATGCACCATGAGCAACGTTGATAACTTCCATAACCCCAAAAATGATTGAAAGACCAAGGGCGGCGAATCCATAAATTCCGCCAAGTAATACTCCCAATACAAATAGTTGCGCAAAAATTGTGGGATCGATAGTAGGTGATAATATAGCACTTTGTAGGAGGTAACTCATGGATCAAGTTAGAGAGTGATTTTATTTCTGATAATTGATAAACCTTAGACGTTATTGTCCGATAGTGTTCACTTTGATGTTAGCTTCCGCGTAGCGATCGGGATAAACAATCTTGTTTTGCATGTTCTGAACTTGGCTCGTCACGGAGAGCGGATTAGCATTTTCTCCCCGTTTCGTGAATGAAATCGGTGGCATCGCTAATATGTGATCTGAGACCTTGATCTTCTCTAGAGTTCTGTTCAATTTTTGCGGATCGGTACTTCCCGCCTCCTCAAATGTGTTGGTGAGAACTTCACCAGTTGTATATGCAACAGCTACATTTGCCGTCATCGAAGCAGTATCATAAGTTTTCATATACCGCTTGTTAATCTGTTCGGCTTTCTTTTTATGCGGGTTAATTGCATATCCTGTAGGTAGGGCACCATTTATCACCTTGCCCATCTTTTTAAACGTCTTCGGATTCATACCGGCGCTTGCACAAGGGGCGAACATTTTTGGCCAATAATTCTGATCCTGCATCGAGTCAACGAGTTCTAACATCTGATTTGTGAATACCGTCGGAATAAGGATATCTGGATTTGCCTGGCGGAATTTAGTAACCTGCGTATCGGCTGTCCCACCGAAGCCGATGGTTGATTTTTCCACGACCTCTATCGATGTGTCCTTGAAGGCACGCTCCAGCCCTTTTTTGATTGCATGACCGTAGGTCATGTCGACATAGAATAACGCCGCCGACCCAACATCGATATTTGCCTGATCGGCGATCGCTGTTATCCCTGTAACATGGTCAGCAGCCTGACTCCAAGAGTTTGGTTGGACTCGATAGACATAGTCTAGTTTGCGCTTCTGTAGGATCGATGCAGCAACCGCGATATCAATAACAAATGGTACCTGCTGTGTTTCTGCAACCTTTGCGACAGCGCTGGCGACTGGCGAAGAGTATGTTCCAGTCAAGACATCGACACCTTGATTAATGAGTTCTTTGGCAACCTCGGCACCAGTTGCTGGTTTGTTCTTGTGATCGCCTTTTACAACTCGAACCTTCGCTCCGCCCAACGATTTGATCCCGCCGTTTTCGTTTTTAATCTTGGCGGCCAATTTGAGGGCTTGATGTAATCGGGTACCGACATAGGAAGTTGGCCCGGTAAAGGGGTGAATTGAACCAATAACAACCTCATCAGGAGTGTTTGTAGTCGTTGTTGATTCAGTAGTTGTATCGGTTTCGGTCGTTTCTGTGGTTTTATTAGTTGTCGTCGCTTTCAGATTTTGATTGCCTTCAGGGTTTTTTTCATTACCTGTACAGCCTGCTAAACCTATAACACCAGCGAGACCAGCATTCCGAAGGAATTGACGTCTATTTGTCATAAATTTAACTTATTATACTGTAGTAAATTTATTAGATGGTTATTCTTCCTTCCAACTGATGAGAGACATCTATACCTTTTGTAAGAGACTGCTCATAGCCGCCCTCTCTTTGCTTTTCGATCATATGCTACCATGCGGAAGTTCATCTAGACAGAGATTAAAACCCATTTACGATTCTCAATTCTTGGAATGATTTTGTAACCTCCTTTATTCTTTCTGAGATCCCACAAGGGAATCGACGAATATAGAGGGGATCCTAATCGACTTAAATAAGTATACCATTAATCACCCGTCGCCGTGAATGCCCGTAATTCGAGAAGCAGAGAGTTCAGTATACATGTTTATTTGGCAGGATTAGATCGCTTTCCAATGGCAGTTGTCGTAAGGGAGCTCCATGGCGCCCCGAGGCTTCGCCGTTTGGTCCGTAAGACCCGACGGACAGACGGACGCGTACGGATATAATCCCCCCTCGACAAACCCCGAGAGGATCGGCTGGAATGAACACTCGAACACCTCGTTTGTGTCCGTGAGGGGCGGTCGCTCTCTCACGTTCCGACAACTCATGTCGAACCTGCAGTAGCATGGTGTTGGGACGGATCGCATTTCTATCAGCCAAATGATCGGTTCATATTGAGGGGTTTTCAATGTCCTCCAGGATCGGTATCTCGTTTGATGTCATTTGGTTTGATACATCCGGTGACGATCTTCATCCCGAGGGTCGAGTTCCAAGGCACTCGTCCAGCTCTACCCTTTTGATGTAAGGGGCTATGCGATCGCTTGGATGGTCTTCCCTAATAAGACTGGGGGGTTCGCGATTGGAGATACGAAGCCATCACTAAACATCCATGTATATTCAATAGGGATGCCTGAGCATCAATGGTTGTTTATTTCGGAGCAAGATGCTAAATCTCTATACGCACTCTCAAATTGAGTGCGTTCTTGCCCAAGCGTCGTTACTCACCACATCTTCATGGATTTGAATTGAGAAATAGTTACGAACTCGGGGCAGTATCAGATTATGACGAACTTAATTTAAATAAGCCCCTAGCAATAACTTATTTATTCCTTATTTTTATCGACGACAACTCGTACGGCCTCAAAATCAGGCGCATAATAAGTAGTATGATTGCCATTTTCTCGAATTTCAATTTCTTCTTTCAGAAGAATCGTATCGCTTAAAAAATCGAGTTTCCGATATGTTGAGGAGAGGGGGAGATCAGTTTTCTCAGATATTTCCTGAGCAGTCATAGGTTCATTTAATTCCCGAAGGATCAATCGACAATCAGAATCGCCAAGAGCGTCAAGCACATCTTGAGATAACGAAATATCGTCATCAAAACTTGCAGAATTGATATCAAGATGTCCTTTAGGTGTATTATCTGATTGAGCCATTTATATTTGAAATTTCCTGATTAAAGGTTATGAAGGGCTCTCTAATTCCCAATAATTGATAACACCCTCCAATAGCTTGGAAATCGCTATTCGCGCATCTCAATTGCCTCTCCGTACTGTCGAACGGGGAAAATCGCACTAGAACTATAAATAGAGCATAGTTTCTTCCAAAAATCCCTATCATTGACTAATAAACACGAATTCGGATTGATATCCTGTATGATGAAATCCTGAAAAATTCTTACGCCTTTAGGAAAGATGTCGTTCAATTGGTTATTTATTCAGTTATCTCGAAGGCAAAGTGTAACGCAGGAAGTTGCCGCACCGGATGGTTGTTCTCATACGAAAGATGTGGTTTCGTATCAAAATCTAATTCGTCTGTCTGCAAGTCAGGAAACATAGTCGGATAAATATCGATGAAGTGGTAACCAGGTTCACCGGCAGCGGGTAAAATTGTTCGTTTCGTAGCGAGATCTTGGCCACACATATATCCGAGGAATTTGTTGTCGTAGACCACAAACGGTGCCATTTCGTATTCTGTCCAACCAATTCCAGAGATTTCAATCTCGATTTCGGTTCCAACTGGCCCTTTTGTTGGTGAGAAATTAACAATGGATGGTTGCATCATGAATCCAGTCACGGCAACTGATTGATCGTTCACCTTCGCAGTTATCGGCCTCGTCGATCCAACATCTTCTGGAATAGTGACTTCAACGCTAAAACGACCATCCTCATTGGTCATAACAGACGGTAGCACATCGGGTTTTGGTTCCGGTGAAACGGGAATACCCTGTACATGTTCGCCTTCGTGGCGATACCATACAAGGTTTACCTCTTCCTCTGCTGGGAAATTCTTGCCCTGAATTACAGCATTTGCTCCTGGTTGACCGTGGTTCGGAGTAATATCGATTTTTGCATCAGTTGAGACGTCAAGTTCTGGGTAGTGAATCGAGATTGGATCTTCTTCGGGTAATGGGTCTACCCATGAAGGTTCAGGAGGGGTTTCAGGCTCGGTAACCTCCACTGTCCAAATCGATTGGCGACCACCAGCGACGGGACCGTACGGGGATTGGGTATTGTTTTGCAAGTAAGGGACGCCATTATAACACCGCCACACCTGCACTACGTGCTTCCCCGGCGGCCCAACAGCACGAAATCTTGCTGTTGCAGTTCCTCGATTTTTCACTCCTGTCATAAAACCGACCATCCCATTGTCCCATGAAATTTGATAGTTATTGGTGAGAAAGTTAGGCCCTATTCCATAGCCAGTAATGGACATCGTTTCACCGAGGGTTACCTCTGTATCAGCAATTTCAAACCACGGGGTTATCGAAATCTTAGCTTCTGCTAATGTTTCTCCATCGGGGGATCGTACTTCAATTGTGTGTGCACCTCCATAATCTTCTGGAATGGTCCAGTTTTTTTTGAATTCCCCAGAATCATCTGTTTGCAAGACATCGATGCGATCCGTACGGGGATGATATTGAGGGCCAATCACCTCATTTGCCTTAATTACCCCCCATTGACCTTCTGTTGATTGCCAGTAGAGCTCAAGTTCCTGATTTTTTGGTAGATGATAACCCTCGATTGTTATTGTATCCCCAACATACGCCTCTTCATCGCTTAATCGCAGTAACCCTCCATGCTCGGCTTGCTCTTCGTGATGCTCCTCAATAGATTCCTTGAGTTCTTCAGAGATATTACTCTCATCAATATCTTTTATTTTGCTCGAGGCATCACTTTGCTCTATATCCGGATTTTCATCTCTATCCATATGTATTAAAACACCGACAATAAACTTAAAATAGGATAATGATTCTCAATTTTTAGAAACGTCTCCTCACCTTACGATTAAAACTTGAATAATAAGATTGGAAGAATTGTAGCGTAATCAGGCCATCTTCTTTTTATTTCAATTATTTATAATGATTGCCAAGTTCTCTGATAGTTATCCAATATAAGTAAATAGTAGTAGGGAAGAATATAAGAAATTGAACACGCTTACGTTTCAGGATGGAACAGCAACGATTCCCGTCAGCCTTAGTCAACGATCCTCAACAACAGATTTGATGTTTTCAAAGTAGGTATTGATATCGGATTGAATAATCGGACGAACCATCTTGTTACCGAGTGAGGCAACTCCGCCAGTTAGCGATACCGTGGTTGAATAGGTAAGCGCGACCGTTTTGTCATCTTGCTCTTCCATTTCCATTGCCGATAGAATATCAATATCGCTTCCAGTTTTTGGATCGTACGCACTTCCTTCGGCAATAATCCAATCTGGCTCGTTCATTTCGACGAACTCAACTTCACCGTCAAGAGACACAGTTAGATGGCTAATTCCACGGGTGATTTGAAAGGTGTATTCTCGTTTCGATACTCGTTGAATGTTTTCTGCTCCTGGCACGCATTCTGTAAGGATTTCGGGATCCGAAATCGTAGACCAAAGTTCACTCTTTGTTGTATTGATTACGATAGTATCATCAAATTGCAGGGTGTTATCACCTTTGGTCGTTTCGGACGCAGCACCTTCTTCAGTATTATTCATGAATTTACGAAAAGAAAACGAGCTTATTATAATTACCCTTCGCTAGTGGGCGTTTTCGTTGGGACTTTACTTGGATCCAAGAGTGTGAAGGTATGCGTAATTATACCTAATTTATGGATATCAGCTTCCGGAATCGTGACGTGTATTGTATAGCTATACTGTCCTGGCTTTGCACCTTTAGTGGCCTTTTGGTTCAACGTGCCGGCCCATTGCTGAGCTGGGTGTTCTTCATTGTCACCCGCCCATTTGATTTGGAGTTCCGGAAGTTGTGACGGGCCATCGAAAGTTGCTGTCACCTCTTTGACCACTTTGTCGCCGACGATCTTGCCGGTTTCAGCTTTGTAAATTCCGACCCTGATCCCAATTCGTTGCCCCGGAACGAACTGGTATTGCGGAGCACATGAAGCAGCAAATCCATTGGTTTTGTATTTCCCCACGTCATGCGTTACATACAGATGACTCGTCACAACAAAATCCTCGGGCGTCGCCTTCGTTGTCTGTTGCTTACCTCCCCCACCTCCACTAACACATCCGCTGAGACTCATAGCAGTCATTCCAACTGCACTCGTTGCTAACAGCCGTCGTCGTGATAAATCCAACTCATCCAGCATATCCGTTAATTCCTTAGCCTCGTCGTCTTCTTGGGATTCCAGTTTATTTGACATGGACTGTGTTTGAAATTTGCCATAGAGTAATTATAAGACCGATGGCTATTCTCAGAATCTGAAAATTGACTAATTTCTTTTTATAAAATTTGCTAAAAAGTTCTCGGCAGCGTTAACTTAACAAAACGGTCATTCGCTGATCCTCGCTGTACTGCTGTAGCTATGGCGGTGCAACCTGTCGGTTAGTTGATTCAAGATGAGGGGACGCAGTGTCTAGATGAGTGAAAATTAGGAGTGAGTAGGTCATAGGAAGTTGTAATGACACTCAAAGACCTACTCACTGAACACTTAGATCTCGAGCACCAAGACGCTTGGGCAAACGAACGTACCCCGACGCCCGTCCGATGTTTTGCCGTTCGCCTGCATTCGATGGGGTTGTCGCTCCGTGAAGTCACGGCCGTCTTGGAGTGGCTGGGTATCGATCGCTGCCATCAAGCCATCTGGTACTGGACGCAAACGCTTGCCGACGCCCAATCTGACCCGCCACCGACTGCCCCGTCGCGGATCGCAGTCGACGAAAAACAAATCGACGTTGCTGGCGAACAAAAGTGGCTCTACGCTGCCATTGACACCGAGTCACGTGTACTCCTTGCGGTGGATATCTACAGCCGCCGCGGCACTGATCCAGCGGCGGCGTTCCTCCATCGCCTCACCGAGAAGCACGATGTCGACGATGCAGCGTTTCTCGTCGACGGCATGGGGTATCTGACGGCGCTTGCACGGCG
>JBDGRB010000110.1:0-18155 GCA_042218485.1 Halobacteriaceae archaeon
ATATTACTTCCTGTGTTTCCGTACCATCATCAAGAACGGCTTTTACGCGGAGATCAAATTCTCCCTCAACATCGCCGTGTTCGGAACATCGGCCATTCTGCAATACACGTGTACAGTCCTCATTCGGGCATCGTTTAATTAATCCACTACCCGACTGAATATCGACCATTGCGCCCGTAAACTCGACGTCGCTGGATCCGACGTTTATATCTTCATCGAGTTCCTCAATTGACGTGGTTCGATTGAGTATCACCGAATACCGTCCCTCATATTCGTCTGTGACAACATTTTCAAGTCGGTATACAGTATCTTCTTCTAATTCTTCGAGATCCGATTTCGCCCATGCTGTGAATTTTATCGTTCCTGTTGAATCTCCAAGTAATCCAACTTGGCCGACAGCATCACTTCGGGGTTCCCAAAGATCAATAACCTTGGCTTTGAGATTAACCCACATTTCTGGCTGGTCGATATCTTCAATATTTACGGCCGTCGTCCCGTCTCGACTCAGGTCTTCCCGAGATAGACCTGCCTCATCTAGGTAACTAGATTCTACGCTCCGACGTGCTTCATCCAGTGGAACTTTATATTCATCAACGAGCGTATTCAATCGCTCTTCGACATCCTCAATCGTGATATCAAGGTGATCAGAAAACTGGTCGTGTATCTCCTCGGCATGTGTTTGTATATCGCTCATGGTTTCTCTGTCTCCGCGTGGTTTCAATGGGAGACACCTACACCTTGGTTATTCAGGAATAAAAACCCTCCTGTACCGACCTGAAAGTAAAATAGTGAGAGATTAGCACCGCTAACTTATATCTAACAGTTTGAAGGACTATATGAGACAAACGAGTAAGCTAACCCACCCCTAAGGGGTGAGTCTCCATCCTGTTACCGCTATAAACATCTAATTCGAATTTCACGATAAATACATAAACCAATTATAACTCTGCATCGTATTGGATGTGCATATGGAGCAGATTGCACTTGTATTGGCCGGCGGGGAAGGAACCCGACTCTTTCCTGCCAGTCAATCTGATCATCCAAAACAATTTTTGAAATTATTTGACGAAACATCTCTGCTTGAAAATACATTAAACCGTCTCTCGTTTGTCGATACAACGTATATTATAACTCAAGAACGGTACACCCAAAAAATACAAGATATAACTGACACGGCAAATATAATCATTGAACCCGCTGCTAAAAACACGGGCCCAGCGATGATTTATGGAGCGCACGAGATTGCCAAGAATCACGGTAATCCATGTGTGCTTGCAACTCCAAGTGATCACTATATTAGTGGTGAATTTGCCTCGACAGCGAACAACGCTATGCGAACTGCTCAAGCGACCGATGGATTAGTGACCATCGGCGTCGAACCCACACGGCCAGAAACTGAATATGGATATATCGAACCAAACGAAAAGATTGATGATTACTATTCCGTCTCAACATTCCACGAAAAACCTCCGCTTGAGAGGGCCAAACAGTATATTGATGCTGATTATCAATGGAATAGTGGAATTTTTGCTTGGCAACCTGAGACGCTTCTCCAAGCCGCAAGTCGTTCTGAGCCAATGAAATCCTTTGTTAAACGATTGGAGTCAGACTCACCAGGGAAAGCCTTTGATAAAATATCTCCGATCAGCATCGATGAAGCGGTTTTCGAGATAGCAACGAATGTTTACATGGTATCGGCATCATTCGAATGGGATGATGTCGGGACTTGGGACGCTCTCGAACGGATCCTCGATGGAGATAATACAATCCTCGGCAATGCGGAAACGATCGATGCAAGTGGTAATATTCTTGCGAGCGATACACACCAAATCAATGTTATCGGCGTTGATGATCTCATTATTGCTGCATATAATGACCATGTATTAGTTCTCCCGAAACACGAATCTAGACGGGTCCGCGAGTTAGTCAATAGATTATCAGAATAATTCCTCAATCCGATGGCTTTGGTCCAACATTACGCGCCCCAGAAATTGTCCCTGCTGCCCAAGCGGGGTTGTTCTTCTTCGTCTTCTCTATCTTCTTCATCTTGTTCCTCAGCAATACCTGGTTCTTCCTCTACTGGCTGGGATTCTTCATCGTCAGAATCCGCATCAGACATTTGTACTTTCTCGATTAACTCACCTTGGGCATAATTTGATTTCACGTTTTCTATTTCTACCCGAACGCGTGCTTCTGGAAGAACGCCGTCAACCATTACGACAAATCCTTCCTCTGTATGTCCGACCCCTGCCCCACTTTCATGCATATCTGTTACCGTGATAGTTACTTCTTCTCCTGGAACTACTGGGGCGCTTTTCAAATCTTCTATCGGTTGGCCATAATGATTACACCATTCTTTCCCCCCTCTATTACCATAATATTGACACCCCATTCCTTCGATTCGTTCGGTAAAACTTGGGCATTCATCAGCAATCGGACAGTCGGGCATACATATTGTTACTCCGTCAATGCGTTAAGGTTTTGCGTCTTTCATTTGCGACTACCTAAAAGAGTTATACCCAACCGACTGTTAGATACATACATATGTTGTTGGTCCTTTGCGTTGACCTTGATAATGATCTCGGGCGGAAAACCGAATATGACACACCAATCGTCGGCCGAGATCAAATCGAAGACGTCGCTGTATCATTAGCGACAACAGATCCCGAAGATAGCGATGTAAATGTTTTGTTTGAAGGTTTACATATTTATGATTCGATAACAGATGAAGGAGTGGCCGTTGCCGCTGTAGCTGGAATTGAGTCAGGCGAAGTAAAAGCAAATCGAAAGGTTGGAGAGGAAGTGGATACAGTCCTTGCCAATCTGCAATCAAGTGAACCTGTTAAAGCCATCGTGGTAACGGATGGAGCACAGGATGAAAGCGTTATTCCGGTAATTCGCTCACGGATTCCGATTGATAGCGTTCGTCGAGTTGTTGTTCGCCAGGCTCAAGATCTCGAATCGATGTATTATACGCTAAAACAAGTATTAGATGACCCAGAAACGAGAGGCACGATACTTGTTCCGCTTGGGGTGATATTATTAATGTATCCTCTGGCTGTTATTGCGAATTACCTCGGACTTCCTGGACTTGTGCTTGGACTATCATCGACAATAGTTGGGCTATATGCACTTTTCCGTGGATTGGGAATGGAAGAAGTACTCAATGAATCCGTCGAAACGCTGCGGAATGCCTTATACACAGGAAGGGTGACGATAATTACATATGTCGTTGCTCTTGCGTTGCTTGTTATCGGTGGCGTTGAAGGGTATAATTTATTACGGCGAGTGACAAGGCAATCACCTTCGGTGCGATTCACAACACAAGTGGCAGCCTTCGTGAACGGTGCAGTAATTTGGGCAGCAGCGGCAGCGTTGACGTCGAGTTTAGGTCAAATAACTGATGAGTATCTTGCTGATCGATTTAAATGGCGATATCTCAACGCACCATTCTACATCCTGGCGATTACTGCTGTATCCCATGCAGTTAGTGGCTATCTTCTTGGGAAAGTTACATTATCCTATCTTGCAGCTGTGCTAACAACAGGGACACTCTTGGGGATCCTCAGCACCTTGGCATTTGCCATGGTAGAATCACGACAAGCGAAGGCGGCCTGAGATCAGCTATGCTTAAATAGGAGGATTATCTCCGTATATTCTACAGCGTACGCAGCGACTAGGGGGGATTATCTTGAAAAAGTGTATGAATAAATGGCCAGTTATCGTTCCCGAGTAACCACATATTCGGCTAGATCCTCTAAATATGAGCGTGCTTGACTATCCGTCCAGTCCAACCCATCAAGAGCTCGTTGAGCGGCCTCTGCTTGATGGTATGCGAGTGTATTTACGTCTTCGGTAGATTTATCAGTCACCTGTAAGATTGATGGACGGTTCATGGCTGCATCCTGACCTGTGGGTTTCCCTATATCCTCTGATTCACCGATAGCATCGAGAACATCATCACGTAATTGAAATGCTATACCAACCCGTTCAGCATATTCTCCTGCATCATTGATGGTTTTGGTATCTGCATTAGCAGCGATGGCTCCCAGTTCTGCTGCTGCACGAAAAAGTGAACCTGTTTTCTGTCTTGCTAATTCCATATATGCTTGCTCGCTGGTTGGTTTATCAACTAATTCCGTCGCTTCTCCTTCCCCAAGATCAACCATCGCTTCTGCTACTGTTTCCATGGCACGGGGATCCGATGAAAATAATTCAAATGCTTCACCAATGAGTCCATCACTTGCTATCAACGCATGGCTGTGTCCAAATTGCTCCCATGCACTATTGCGTCCTCGACGAATAGCCGATCGATCTATAATATCATCAACGACTAAGGACGCATTATGCACCAGTTCAATACCAGCAGCAAAATCTAAGGCATTAGCCGTATCGCCGTTCGCAGCTTCACACACTAGCAATGTCAACGTGGGTCGGACTCGTTTCCCTCCCGAGAGTGTAATATGCTCCATTTCCGCAGTCAATTCGGATTGGTCGACGTTTCGTATGACTTCCTGTAATCGAGTTTCAATTTTTTCCCGTCGACGTTCGACGTATTCCATTATTTATATTTTGGATGCCGTTTCGGATATACATATCGACATATATCGGCAATACTTGGTAAACTACCTCTGCCTATTCTCTTGCGATATTAGCCGAGGGTTCCACGAGCCGGAGACGTATCGTCTGGAATTGGCTGGATTATGACCTGATACTATCGGACTGAACTAATTGAGAGTGAGGGGGGTCAATACAAACGTAAACCACAATGACTGTATTTGGATGAGCAGTTATCGAACCCCATATTTTACTTCGATACATTCTAAATAGAGACTATATGACTGATGTGTTTGGGACGGATGTGAATATACCTCGGGGGCAATTTGAGTTTGATCACCAACCGACAACGGATCAATCGTTTGAAAATGCCTTAGAGAAAGCACGTAATAATCAACGGCTATCTATCGGGGATGGTATTGAATTGATTACGACAGGAACCGATCACCAAGGAATTGATCATTACCGCAAAGAAAAAGTACTCGAAGTCGCCGATCAACGTAGAGCAGAGAAAGTTGGTGATGAAGTTACATTTGTTGCGAATTTGAACAATAATGTAACGACTGCGTGTAACACTGGCTGTTTATTCTGTAATTTCAAAGATCGTGCCCACAAATTCGAAACAGATTATCAAGATGAACATGGGGGTTTCACAAAGACACCCCAGGAATCACGAGAAATCGTAAACGATGCAGTCGAACGGGGGATTTATGAAGTTTGTTCGGTTTCAGGCCTTCATCCTGGATTGGCCTTAAACGAAGAACACCGAGAGACTCTCGATCCCGATAATCAATTGCACAATTATAAACCACCAGATCAATACTCAGTCAATCCTGGCACGTATGAGTCACAGATTGCAGCAATGAATGTCGATGACGTTCATATACATTCGATGACGCCAGAAGAGGCCTATCATGCCAAACGTGGCACTGACTGGTCGTATGAAAAAGTTTATCGAACGCTCAAACATGCTGGGCTTGATAGTGTTCCTGGAACAGCAGCTGAGATTTTAGTCGATGAAGTGAGAGAGATAATCTGTCCCGCAAAAATCAATACTCAAAAATGGATGAATGCAATGATTGCCGCGGCGAATGTCGGACTAGATATGACTGCAACAATTATGTATGGCCATGTCGAAAATGAAAAACATCGCATTCTCCACTTAGATCGGATTCGGCAACTGCAGGAAAAGACAGGGGCTATTACGGAATTCGTTCCCCTCTCATTCATCCATCAAGACACACCACTGGTTGAACGAGACATAATCTCGGATGGAGCTACGGACGCAGAAGACGAACTCATGATAGCAGTTTCTCGACTCTATTTGGACAACATCGATCATATACAATCTTCGTGGGTTAAATTTGGCGATAAAAAGGGGTTAAAATTGCTTAATTGTGGTGCCGATGACTTCATGGGAACTATTTTATCGGAAGAGATCACCAAACGTGCAGGCGGTGACCATGGAGAATTTCGGTCAGTAACCGACTATGTCGAAATGATTCGGGCAATAGGTCGCATTCCTGTTGAACGATCGACTGATTATACAAAACGGAGAGTAATTGATGGCGATCCTCCATATGGCCCCCGACTTGGACCGCGTGCAGATGGATCCCCGCTAATCACCGATACTGTAAAACGATCATCAACGATCGGGGATGATGATTGAAAATAAATATATTTTCATTCATTTTGCGAAGAAGTAGATAGCACTTGTTCTGAGCGTGATCGACTCCGATAGACTGTTATTCCCTTACATCCCTTTTCGTATGCTGATTTATAGGCATGCTCAACTGCATCTCGTGTTGCGTCAGATGAAATATTGATCGTTTTCGAGACTGCGCCATCGACATGTTCTTGAAACGCCGCCTGAATATCTATATGTTCCTTCGGGGAAATTTCCCTGGCTGTGGTGAAAATATCGGCAATCTCATCCGATATCGACAGCGATGACGGTCCTTCAAAGGCATTTTCTTGGAGTAACGAAATAGCCTCGTCCCGAATTGATTCTACGTCATAATCATTGTGTTCGAGAACACGGAGAAAGTAGTCATCGAATTTTACCAATGGTTGTTCACCTTGCACATCGGAACCTACGTTTTTAAAGTAAACTACCTCATACAAAGGTTCACAGCCAGGTGATGTATTTCCGATCATGCTTGTCGTTCCGGTCGGTGCAATACTGGTTACTCCGTGATTTCGAATTGGGAATCCGTCTTCCCATTGAGTGGGAGGAAGTCCTGTATGTTGTGTAAACCACTGGTCGTACTGTGTTGGATTTGCATATTTTGAGTCGTCCCAAGCGGGAAACGTGCTTCGATTATCGGCAAGTTCATGGCTTTTCCACGTCGCCTCATGATCGATGTGGGCCATCAACTGGCGCGCTATTTCAACCGAAATATCACTCCCATATCGAACACCTAATTGGAGGAGCAATTCAGCAAACCCCATAACACCTAATCCGATTTTCCGATATTCAGAAACAGTATTTTCGATTTCCGTAAGGGGAAAATCACTCATAGTGATTACATTGTCCAAAAACCGAGTGCCATCAGCAATAACCCGATCGAGACGTTGCCAATCGATAGCTTGATCAAGGAATGCAGACACGTGATCAGAGCGGTCCCCTGAGTGATTAAAATCATCCCAACGGGAGGCATCATCTCTTACCATTAATGATAAATTGATGTGTCCAAGATTACACGCTTCAAAATCCTCCAAGGGCTGTTCTCCGCATGGATTCGTGGCTTTGATCCGATGCTCAGGGTGAACTTGCGTATCAAATGCATGATGGCGATTAGCTTCATCTATAACGAAAATACCTGGTTCGCCATTAAGCCACGCGCCATCTATTAATAATCGCCAAATAAATCTTGCCGGTAATGTCATCGGCTCGCCAACGGTAACGAGATCACCCCGAAACGCTTCTATACCCTGAATATCATCACTGTAATCACGCCATAAATTTCGCTTTACTCGCTGAGGAGATACGTCTGCATACTTTTCATTATAAAAATATGCAGTTTGTTCAGTTGTCTCAAATTGGTCCTGAGTTCGTGGATTATAGAGTTTGTATTCTTGATCGTTTTTAACTGCTGTAATAAATTCATCATCGATAGCAACGGAGATGTTGAAATTGGTTAGTGCGTCTTCATCACGTTTTGCTACACAAAACCGCCCAACATCTGGATGATCGACGTGCAGGATACCCATTTGGGCCCCTCGCCGCCGGCCTCCTTGTTTAATTGTTTCACACATTTGATCATAGACGGACATGAAAGAGACAGGGCCGCTTGCAATGCCTCCAGTCTCCTTTACAACATCACCGCGGGGCCGTAATTGGGAAAACGAATAGCCGACGCCACCCCCGCTTTGAAAAATTCGTGCCGCTCGTTTGACAGTCTCAAATATCGCCTCTAGATTGTCATCCGGGGACATCACAAAACAGGCGGATAACTGCTGGATATCTGTTCCAGCATTCATTAATGTCGGTGAATTTGGGAGAAACTCCAAGTGTGTCATCATTTCAAAAAAGGTATCTTCCCATCGATCCTGGTCATTGCCAAAGTGTGCTTCGGGTTGAGCAACAGTTTTTGCAACCCGTCGAAACATTTCTTGAGGCGTCTCAATTACATTCCCCTTTGCATCTTTTTTTAGATATCGAGCAGGGAGAACACGAGTTTTAACGTTTTCTGTTAATCGATCTTCAACGGATTCTCCCGAGCTTTCTTTGATTGGCAGACTAACCTCACTGGACATCGAAGTTCTTGGTTAAATATTACTCTGGTTGGGTGTTAATTCTTATCGCAGATGAGACAGGTTTTGATGAGTTTAAACCTTAAGTTTAACTCTTACCGGCACATTCCTGTCTTCTAGAGCAATCCATCACAGGAAGGAGTACGGTCAAGTAATTCACTCAGGTTCCTTCAATAACTGGTTCTTGACTTCGTACTTTTTGGTAGCGGGATCCAATCTCACTATCGTCGCCGATTACGTCCATTATTTCTTCGGAAACCCATTTATTCGATGACTGGTCATTCGGGAGATATCGTTCGTATACAGGTAACCGCTCAATAAGAGGGACACCAGCTTCATTCGCAATCGTTTGTAATTCTTCAATAGCCGGCCATGCATAGTCTGGGTTAATATGGTCATCTGTCACGGGTGATACACCCCCGAGATCATCAACACCACAGTCCAGTAATTCTTTGACAGGCGATAAATTTGGCGGAACTTGGACAGATACCTCACCCGGTAATGCCGATCGAGCCATGGCGACGGTTTTTCGCATCGTTGTTGTACTTGGTGTATCTCCATCCCATCGGTCATTAGGAACGACATTTTGAATGATTACTTCCTGGATGTGACCATACCGTTCATGCATTTCTTTTATAGCGAGGAGGCTTTCTGCTCTATCTTCCCAGGCTTCGCCGATGCCAACTAATATACCTGTTGTAAATGGTATATGGAGTTCGCCTGCGACCTTCAAAGTGTGGAGACGCTGCCCGGGATTTTTCACCCGAGGTCCACTATGAGCAGCAACATCCGCTGTGGTCTCCAGCATTACTCCCATGCTCGCATTAACATCAGCTACCATTTGCATCTGTTTGTATGTTTGATCGCCTGGATTGCTATGGGGGAGGAGACCTGCATCCAGGGCAATTTCGCATGCTTCTCGCAAATAGCTATGAATGGAATCATGTCCAAAATCATGTAATTGATCATAGATAGCTGTATACCGGTCATCTGGGTCGTCACCAAAAGTGAACAAAGCTTCAGTGCAACCTGTATTGACTCCCTTTTGTACGATATCCTGAATTTCTTCGGGTGAAAGTAACGAGGCCTGACCTGGCGGATCAAAATATGTACAATATGTACAGGTATATCGACACGCCGTTGTCAAAGGGATGAAAACATTACGGGCGAAACTTAATTCATTTGCTGGCTCGACATCATCTGGTTGCACAGAAACGAGGTCATCGATGCGAGGTTGGGGAATCGACAAGTTGATATCATACTCTTCGATACCAGGAATACCCATCGTTCACTGATACAGTAGAGTTGAGTAATTAAAAAGATTGTTTTCACTTGCCCATTTACACGGGTCGGCGATGGTTAGCATGTCGGGCGTGTCTAAGCATCACGAGTGATAGAAACACGAGGAGTAGAACTATCCAAAGACAATCCGATATTCCGTAAATATTTCGCAGATCGATTATCGGTATGTAACAAGACTTCAACTAAGTCCTCCGGTTCATCGATATCTGTCCCAAAACGATATGAGTCAAATTCGTTTACGGAGAGTCCGTTATTATATGCTATTTGGAGATGATCAAGAAATGATATGCCGTGATAGTCCACTGAGAATTCCGAGGATCGGACGATTATTGCGTTAGTGCCCCCATTTCTCCCAGGAGCAATGACGATATCACCTGACAAGGAGAAAAATCGTTCTACATGCCGTGGCGAGATCAACGCTAAATCAGCCATAACTATAGCGATTGGATAGGATCCTTCAGCAAGCTGTGCGTTTATACATGTGTCGAGATTTCGACGATCGACTGTTACAGATACAGGTTTATCGATCGGTTGGGTTGCGATTATTTCGGGAGTATATCCTGTAGCCTGTATAGTTTCAATAACATCATCGATCATTGCATTGGCGAATTGCTCCCGTTCCTCGTCGTTTAATACTTGATCAAGCCGAGTTTTTGGATTCGTCGCATCAAATGGCACAACTACTCGCATATTCAAATTTGGAGATTATTACCCTAATTTATCGGCGGTTTCTCGACGAGTAAGATACCAATATATCCCTGCACCGATAATGAGAATTCCTGCCCCACCACCACCCATCCAAATCAGCATTTGATTTTGTTGGTGACTTTGCTGTGCGGATTCAGCATTGGCCTCGGCTTGATTGGCGAGATCAATCGCATTTGAGAAAAATCCTTGGTTAAAAGCATCAACCGCATTTTGGAACAGGTCAGTTGCTGCTGATACATCAGCTCCTGCAGCTCGTGACTTTTGAATGGCTTGTTGTGCTTGATTGAGTTGTTTCCGTGCCTTTCGGCTCTGTTGAGTATAATGATGGACGCGGTAGGTCTCGAGTATAGTACTAACTCCACCCTGTTGGACTTGTTTGAATTTTGCCAGGAGGAATTTCTGTGGGGGGCGATACTGATAGTCCGAGACTTGCGGAACGGTTCCCTCAAGACGAATTTTCACAGTCGTTATACTCCCATGGATTTGGAGAGAAAATTTGGCCTGTGTCACTGTTTTTTGATTCCCAATCTGGTTTCCTTGATTGTCATATTTGGTGATTGTCCACGTCGCCGCTTGCAATTGAGTTGTCCCGACCAAGGTCCAATTATCATATTTCGTATAAAGATTCGTGAATCGAAAGGTAATAGCTGAGTCTGTCCCAATCGATGTACCAACTTTGGCTGAATCTGGAATATTTTGGGGTTGAATTGTGATTGCTACAACACTTGATGAACCAATCAGCAACCCAATCACTCCGATAAGGAATAGCTTAGAAAAGTGATTCAAGTTCATCATCCTCATCTTGTAATAATTCACGTAAGTTGGCTTCGCTTTCTGCCCGAATCTCTTCGATATTCTCTTGTGCTTCGACTGCTACTTCTTGGAGCTCTTTAATTCGAGGAACGTTTGTTACCCCGGATAGAACGACAACCGATGCGACGTGAGACGAATCAGAAACGGGATAATCACCCCCTCTTACTTCCATACTTCCTGTCTGTTCCTCAAGCCATTTCCGACCACGCTCGATTCCTTTGCGGTTGAGATACGGTGATGGTCCAGCGATTACGACCAGTGCCCGTTCCGCACCGTTTATTTCACACGGCAATGTTAATCGACCCAGAGAAGCCTTTCGAACAAGACTTGTAATTCGATTTGTCGTATTCGCTGCATCCTCTGGTTTTGTTTTGTTACCTCTAATACGAGACAAAATCCCAGAATTATTATTTGGTACTGTTTCCGAGGCATAGCCAACTGTCGTTACCCCGCCACAATCGAGTGTATTAATAATCTCACTTGAATCAACAACGCTTTCAGCAATCTCATCGCCAGCTTCAACTTGTCCCGCGCCAAATAAAATCCCAAATCGGGTGACTATTTCTTCATTTATTTCTTCATATCCACTTTCAACTGATTCGCCAGATTTTCGCCACGCGTCGTTATCGAAGGCAAGTAAATTGTCCACCTCCTGGACAAAGGTTTGAAATGATCGTGCGGCATTGAGGGTATAAATCCCACCCTCATCACTAGCAGGGAGGATCCCTAATCCATAGACAGGTTCAGTATATATCCGCTGGAGATGTTTGGCGAGTACTGGAGCACCTCCGCTTCCTGTACCGCCACCAAGACCAGCGATGATTAAAAACGCATCAATTTCATGAACAGGGATGTTATCGATAGCTCCCATAATCTCATCCTGATCTTCTTCTGCAATTTCAGCCCCCAGTTCGTTATCTGCGCCAACGCCATGTCCTTTGACTCGAGCTTGCCCAATCAAAACACGGTTATCTGCCGGTACGTGTTCTAATCCCATGAGATCGGCTTTCGCAGTGTTGACCGCCACGGCTGCATTAACGATCTCGGAGCCATGACGTTGATCGTACTCAATAAATTTATCAAGTATTTTGCCTCCTGCTTGGCCGAACCCTATCATCGCGAGTTTCATTATAAGGCCGTTGGAACAAATACAGTATGAATGAAACAATAAAGCTTCTTATGCCATTTGTCATACAAGCCTCACAAATCAAATAGGTATGTCAACAGACATACGGCGGGTTGGCTGTGAAAGACCCCACCGCTGGTCGTGCACGCATGCAAACTAAGATGGTCAGGAAAATACTATCCTTTTAAGTTGAGATACTCTCGATATGTTTTCAAATCCGACTCAGTAACATCGAAAGCATTTATATCGTTGTCAGTTACCGTGTTATCAATATCTAATGCACGATATTGATCCTTACCCAACGGGATTCCTGGAATTTTATCAGCGAACGTTAGCCCTACTTTTGCGAATGGTTTGGGTATTGGGAGGATAGACACGGATTTCCCTTCTGCTTGATATACGAGTTTTGTTACTTGGGCTAAGGTAAGAACTTCAGGACCGCCAATTTCATATATTTCGTTCCAATATTCATTCTCTTCTACTGCCGTTGCCATCATTTCTACCAGATCCTGAACCCATATTGGCTGAAATTGCATCGACCCGCCGCTTGGCAATCCTGTTACATATGGTGTCGTCAATAATTTCGTGAATTCAGTAAATTCTCCACCATCGCCAAAGACAACTGAAGGACGGAAAATTACCCACTCAATATCGGAATCCTTCACTACTTCTTCTGCTTTCCCTTTTGCTTGTAAATATGCAGTTTTCCCATTTGGATCCGCGCCTAATCCACTCATCTGTACCAAACATGATATATCGTGATCTTCTGCAGCTTGCACGATATTTTTCGTCCCATTCAAGTGGACATCAAAATGGGCATCGTCCCCGCCTTTGGGTTTAAAGAGGGGCGATAATGCTACCAAGTTAATTGCTACATCTATTCCTTCAAAGGCACTCGCAATCGACTCATATGACGTCACATCACCCATTCTATGCTGAATTTCATCGGAGACTGAATCATTGTCTGGATTTCGAGAAAGCGTAACTACCGAATGGCCCCGATCGACCAATGCTTCACTAAGATAAGAGCCGATAAACCCTGTACCACCGACTACAAGTATGTCCATATATAAAAGTAAGAGAATTTGACCTAAATAGATACTGTTCTTCCAGTGACCGGTTGGAACGATGAACGGAATCTTAATAGCCTTCTACCCGAACAAATAACATAGCTATATGCTTATTTCCTTTGAGGGTATTGATGGGAGTGGAAAAACTACTATTTTGGAAAAACTTCAAGATTCGTACCCGGACATCGTTTATACACAAGAGCCAACAGAGACGTGGTATGGTGACGCAGTGCGGCGTTCGTTGAATGAACAAACAGCTGATCCACTAGCAGAACTTTTCTTATATACCGCCGATCACGCTGCTCATTTAACGGATACAATAAAACCAGCATTATCTGCTGGCGAAGTTATCATATCAGACAGGTATATTGATTCTAGATATGCCTACCAAAGTGTTGCAATCAATGACAGGTTCTCATCACCAATCGAGTATATTAAAGAAATTCATGCGCCATTTACAGTTATGCCAGATCTCACCATCTATTTTGATTTAGATCCCGAGATTGCAGCGACCCGAAGTGGTGTTACAAATAAATTCGAACAGGTGGAATTTCTACAATCCGTTAAACGAAATTATGAACGAATAATTGCTGCCGACCCAGATCGATTTGTCACTGTCGATGCCGCCCAATCTGAAGATGATGTTTATGATGAAGTCCACCGGATCCTCGGTGAAAGAATCACTCTTCAAGAGTAGATTCTGATGCCTTGGCTGGTACCTCGACTTCTTCCGGATCTTTCATCCATAACCGCTCAATTGTAATTCCAAGTCCCAGCGGTATGACCCAAAATAACGCAATCAATAGTTCCCGCGATAGTTGGAGGTCAATCCAAACTGCCAATGAGATACTAAGTACAATGGTTGTTCCGATAAAAATAATTGGCAATAACACGAGTCCATAGAGAATTGGCGCCCACGATGTCGACAGTTGAAGCCGTAAAAATCGAAAGCCAACTATCGTTATTAGCGTATGAATGGCGATGATTATACTTATGGCACCAACCATAAGCAAGGCATTGACTACTGGTGCCGCGACCATGATAGAATTATCTCAGCTAAGTGAAATATATGTCTTTGTGTCTGTAACGCCTGTCAGTTTTTGAATCTCTGCTGCTGCGGCATGCAAAATATCGTATATCTCATCTCCTTGTATTTCTGCGATGATATCAAAATCACCTGCAACGATATGGGCTTCATCTATCCCTTCGATTTCCAACAAATCTTCATGAGTATTTTCGGATTCTCCAGCATCTGTTTTGACCATCACGAATGCCTGAACCATAGTAGTGAATATACAGTGGATTGAGAAAAAGTTGCCGCCAATTTTCCTTCTACAGTCATCTATGCCAAATCTCAATGGATCAGTGACCAATAGAAAACAACCGGAACGGATTAGATTGTGAATAAACATCGATAGGGCGCAAACTTATATCAACTCGGATATGTTATATAGAGGTATGCGGTTTGTGATAATTGGAGCAGGACGCGTTGGGCTTCGAACTGCTCGTGTGCTAAAAAATGAAGGACATACATTGACACTTGTAGAAAAAGATTCAGAGAAAGTACAGCGGGCGCGAAATGAAGGGTTTGAGGTCTTCGAAGGAGATGGATCAAGCGAGGAAATATTAACTCAAACCGATCTTGAATCAGCCGATGCAATCGGCGCACTAACAGGGAATCTGAATACAAATTTCCTTGCCTGTATGGTCGGGAAACATTATAATTGTCGGACAGTCCTTAGAATCGATGAAGATTATCGCGAAGAGATATACCGCAAATATGCCAATGAAGTCGACGAAATAGTCTATCCTGAACGATTGGGCGCAATTGGGGCAAAAAATGCGCTGTTAGGTGGCAATGTAACGGCAATCGCAGATTTAGCAGAAAATCTTCAAGTCGTCCAATTTACGGTTACTCCAAAGGCACCCATGCGTGGATATACCATAAGTGAATTAGAACTCCCGTCACGTGCACGAATTCTGGCATTCGGTGTGGAAGATAAACCACTTCGGCTTCCCCTTCCCGATGATACGTTAGAGGTCGGTAACCGAATTGTCGTTCTAACAGAGTTTGATGTTTTACAAGAAGTTCGGCAAGTATTAGTTGGAGAGGAGGCCGAATCGAGTATATCGATAGAAGGTGAATAACAATGGTTATAGCATATATCATGATCAAGGCAAATACAAGCGAAGCAGATCGACTATTAGAGGATGTTAAAGACATCGATGGGATCCTCGATGCACATATTGTGGCGGGTGATGTCGATTTAATTGCGAAAGTAGAGGTCGAATCACCAGAAGACGTTAAAGAAATTGCCGCGACGAATATCCAGAGTATCGCCGGTGTAGAAACTACTGAGACGTATATCGCGATGAGCTAAACGGAGATGGGAGCAATTTTGACTTCCTCCCCGTCCTGAGGCGAGGATTCCGCCGTGGGTAATCCAGCCAGGTAAACCGAATATGTTAGTCGGAGTGGGTACTCAGTCCCCTTCCTCAAGGAATCCACGTCAGTGGCTACGTACGACGGGGTAGTTCACAGTGGTGTTGGGTCGTCACTGCCCCCCTGTTGTGCGGCCTGTTGCCGTATCGATTGGACTTTTTCAGAATACGTATACCCTGGGATTATTCCGCCAATCCACGTCCCTTCGACAAAATTAATGAGGGAAATGATGTCGTCAATAAATTCATCTTGTCGGGGTGTTATTTCAGTTTTGATCAAAACTGTATCATCTTGAAGCACGATTTGCGGATCAGTTATATCAGCAGACGTTATGTCTGTCATATCTCGAAGTCGACGTGATAACGTATCAAACCACCCTTCGTGGATAACTTCTGCTACGTCTTCTTCGACAACGACCGCATTTAGGGTTGGGAGAGTTACTGTTAGTAGAATTTTTCCTTCTGTAATATCGACTGTTGCTTCAAATTCAGCTGATTCCACCTGAAAATGGTTATTTACTTGGCTAAATTCATTTGATTGCTGCAGATCTTCGCGCAGTGATTGGCTCATTATCGATTGAATACTCAATACAGTACAATGTGGATTTCGTTCTACAGATGAACAAGGCGAGTATCTCAGGGCATGACCCCGAGGCGGTTCACTATGAGTGCGGGGGAGGGGATTCGAACCCCTGGACCCCTGCGGGAGCGGGTCTTAAGCCCGCCGCCTTTGGCCTAGCTCAGCCACCCCCGCGCATTCTATTGTACCCATCTGGTCCCAAAGTCCCTTTCGATTAACTATCAGGTGATAATTACTAAGTTCGGCCGTTCGAAGCACATGGGTATGGCAACGCATTCGACGCAATCGCTGCAATTAGCACAAATGCCCTCTGGCACCAAATTAACGACGCCGCTTCATATATATGAGGGAGACACAGACGGACCAGCTATATATATCCAGGCTGCTCAGCATGGACGAGAAATTAATGGTACAGAGACACTCCGTCGATTACATACGGAACTCCAAACTCGAACGATAGCCGGAACAGTGTATGCTGTCCCAATTGCGGACCCACTCACGTTTGATCTCGTCTCATATACAACGCCAGAAGAATTTGATAGTGTTAATCCAAATATGAACCGGGTCTGGCCTGGTAATTCTGAGGGCACGATACATGAACGCATGGCTGCTAGTCTTTGGGAATATGCCAGTGAGGCCGACGGAATTATCGATTTACATACGGGGAGTCCGGATATGCTAACACATGTAGTATTTATGGAAGGTGATACACAGTCACGGGAAATGGCAGAGGCATTTGGAACTTCATTGGTACTATCGGAACAAGCTGATGAAGCTGCCGATGAAGAATGGCATGAGCGGGATTTCAGCGGCAAGCTTCGGGTTGTGGCTACGAAAAATGACATCCCCACAATTACGCCTGAGCTAGCCCATCATACCCAAATTATCGAACAGGCGATTGATACTGGAGTGACTGGCATTCTTAATGTTCTCAATCACTTCGGCATCTTGGAAGGCGATTTATTGGAAAATGGTGACCCCGTACTGGCACGAAATCATCTCGGGCGTGTAACGGCAACAGATTCCGGTCTATTTCGAGCGAAACCTAGTGTTACAACTGGACAACACGTTACCAAAGGTGATAGATTAGGTACTGTCTTTGATCCCCAATATTATGATCAATTACAAGAAGTCACCGGGAATCGTGACGGTATTCTGTATGGAATCACGAAAGAATCGACAGTTAAAGAGGGCGATACCCTCGCACGTATTGCACTGCCCCGGGAATAAGGGTGTTCATCGCCGAGCGGTTATATAGATAAGCGGGCTTATCACTAATAATATAATGCCGAGAAATTTGTAATGTGTTGGCATGAGACTCGCTGGTGTAAGTAAAAATATCAAACCAAACATAATCAAATTAATCGAAAGTACCTTCCGCGACCGGAGAGGTAACGTTGCAAGAACTGCGACGATAAATAACAGAAGAAGGACCTGCCCGACATTATAATCGAGAAGGAATTCATCGATAAGCGGTAACGGCGTAAATGGCAGCATGTGTTTGCATTTGGGATTGAGCTAATCTTTAAACTAACGATACGTGTTAATGGCTTTCACAACTTAGTTGATTGTATTTGAAGTAAATGTGATCGATTATTAATCAGAAGTTCACTATTATCTATCCTTTAACTCTTACAGGCTACGTCCCCGTCCGCAAGAAGCGACCAACTGGATCGAGGGGCGGAAGATGTTCACATTGTCAGTACACATACTTTCTTTTATTCTGTATCTTCTAGGGAATCTGCAATTCGTTCTAATTGGATGCCTATATAACAGAGCGCCTGTGTCTGCATAATAGCTG
>JBDGRB010000298.1:0-18000 GCA_042218485.1 Halobacteriaceae archaeon
AGGCCAGAACGGGAGTCCACGCTGAATCCCACCGCTTTAGCGGTGGGTAGCTCAAATAACTCCTTTCAGGAAAAATAAACATAGCACCCAAAGCGAGTGGGGGAGGATTTCCAATCGCTCGGGTCGTTTAGTGAATCCCGATAATATAGACAGGTGGCAGATGGTCGGGATCTCCACGACCGGGGCATGGATCCGATAGGGGGGTGCATCAACATATTCAACACCGACATATCAACCAAATCGATCGCTACATTTCATCGCCGACACGACTCACTATTTTTGGGTACTATAAGAACTTTCTGTGGTCGTTCAAAGAGAAAATAGATGCTCAAATTCTATCGCTTGCTGGTATTTTCACCCGATATTCGTATGACGGTTGTTCGACTTTCTTCAAGCTGGAAAATACTATCGATCAAGCTATGAGACATGAATATAACTCGAAAGATTTTACGTCTGGGATATGGAGCCAAAATTCCACTCCTGCTGAGTATATAGATATTCCATGATTCAATTTCCGATTTCGTTCGATTTCTCCTCGTTGCCCTCAAGCTGGGCCTTCGATCACATTATTATTTTTATTATACGCCCATCTATGTTATGTCATGACATACGCACAGGTTGGGGAACTTATTGTGGGGGCTTATTTACGGGTGATCAACGAGTGTACATTCGTCTCCTACAATCAGCAATCAATAGAGCAGGGGAAGGCTCTGGATATAGATATCCTTGGCATCGAATCTACAAAGGACGGTCAGGTAATTTTTGCCTGTATTGTTAGCACTCATTTGCATGGAACGCACTATTCAGGCACCCCCACTACCGATAAATGGAACGACTATGGTAATGACGCCTATCAATATACCTTAGAACGTATCTGGAAAACCTTTCGTGACGATTACAATCAAATAACTACTATGTTCCCGAATGCGGACCAGTATATACTTCAATTTTGGTCGCCGATTGTGCCCGTCGGGCTACTTACGACGGGATTGGAAGATCTCAAACAACAATTTGAGCAAAACTATGGCGGCCAAATAGATCTCGTGATCAATGAGGAATATACACAGAGGATCCGTGAGTTGCAACACCAAGCAGCGAGGACGAAACAACGATATGGCGAACCCGCGTTTCGATTGCTGCAAATTTTAGAGCATATCCGCGACCATACTCCAGATCAAGAAATCCCATCTGAAGAGTCGGATAAAACAACCGAAAAAGAGCAAACATATTATTCCGTCCAGGATTTCTGACCTTTCGAATATCAACGCCGTGGTATCTTATTTACCAATCCAAACCTCTTAGTGTGGTAAATTCAATATATTTAGATTCACATATACATCCGATCCTCGGGAGCTTCTGAGGGTTCCATCGACTGTAGTCGTTCTTCAAGTGATTGGTAATATTTTTCGAGTTCGCTTGCAAACTGTTCCAAGTCTTTCGTATCAATGTCGAGATCATACACTCGTTCGACTATTTCGATAAGCCGGATGGCCGCGGATACGTCAGGAACTTGCTGATGGACTGGTGTTACCAATATGCCTACTCGGAGGTCTGAATGGATCCCTTGACTAATTAAACTTGCATTTATACCATCGAGGAATCCAGATCGCATTCCTTGAATGTCAATATTTGCGAGGGTATCCGCCCGATAATCATCCGTAGCCACATAATATATATCATGTTCGTCCGGTTCATGGGCTACCGGAATACCCGCAAGGACTGTTATTTCGTCGACGGAATTCGATTCAGTCCAGTCTAAGATGGCATTTCCAAAAGGTTCTGCAATCCACTGACTTATAAGAAATTCATTAACGAGAACACTCAACTCCAGATCTTTATGTGTATATAATCGCGTATGATGGCGGGGAGTGCCATTCTCGAATGGTGTGATCGATGGAAACCCATTTGCCTTTACATACCCTGTCTGTTCAAATGCAAGTTTGTCGACAATGTAATCAACGGCTGTCAAACCAGCAAGGCCAAATGACGAAAATCCCGATATAAGATGGCTCGCTGGACGTTTCTCATGGATGATCCGAAATGAAGGCGATTTATTACTAGCCATATCAACTTACGTAGGATATACACAAAGAGAATATTAAATGGTTCTCAAGTCAAGTCTGGCTATTCCAGACCAGGATCATAATTTTCAAACCATTGTTGGAGATTCTTGAGGCGATGGATAGCTCTGTCGGGTGTGCCAATATTGTGATGTTCATTTTGATATATGATTAGTTTGGAATCAATCCCTTGTTTTTTCACACTTACATAGAGTTGTTCTGCTTGAGTTGGTGGACAGCGCCAGTCCTCGTCGCCTGCTGTGATAAGCAATGGGGTATTGATTTCGCCGACATTTGTGATGCTCGAGATTTCACGATAGCGATCTATATTCTCCCAGGGGAGGCCAAACTCGTCTTCGTGCCAATTATGAAGATCATCAGTCCCGAAATTCGAATAAAAGTCATAAATTCCATGTTCGGCTGCAGCCGCCGTAAATATATCATATTTCGTTACAATATGAGCAGTTGTAATCCCGCCATATGAAAATCCAGTCACGAATAGACGATCGGAATCGACCCAGCCTTTATCACATAAATATTCAATCCCACTAACAATGTCATCCGTTTCGAGTTCGCCACGACTGCCACGGAGAGATTCACAGAAGGCTTGACCATACGAAACGCTACCACGATAATTAACACCCAAAACAATATACCCTTGATTCGTCCAGAAATGGGTATTAAATGAATATCCGGGCGAATCATAACCCATCGGTCCACCATGGATATTTGTGATCAAGGGTCGTGGATCCGGATCATCAACATCAAAATCGGGTGGGAGATATGCAATCCCTTCAATCTCAATGCCATCACTATTATCGAAATGAATTCGGTGACTCGAATAGGTATCATACTTTTCTAATATTTCTTCGTTAACCGAGGTTACCCGAGTTAGGGGATTTGATGTTGAAGCATCGGTATCTAGATCCGAACGCGATAATGTATAAATATCAAATCCGACTGTTGAATCAGAAAGACAAATTGCGATAGTACCAGCATTATAATCGAAAAGTGTAATGGTTCGGTCTTTCCCTTGGTCTGTAAACACCCGTTCTGGATTATCAGCGTTTGTATGGAGACGAACAAGGCGGCTTCGAGCCTCGTCTGCGAATGGACATAAAAGCGTCTCAGCGTCAATCCATGTCGGTGTACTGAACCACGAAACAGTCCGATCAATCGAGTTAGAAATAGAGGTGTAGGATCTATCTTCAACCGAGAGAACATATACTTCGCGTGGTTGATACCAGTTTATTGGATCACCCCCAACAAAGGCCAATTGGTCTGCATTCGGCCCCCATTCAAGCGTATCAATAGCTAAGGTTGTATCGGTTAGTTTACGACGGTTACTTCCATCAGGATTAATTAGATATATAGCTGCTGCATATGATTCGTCTGGTGGGTCATCATAATTGGCAATAAAGGCAATTTGATCTGATGACCCCCACGACACACCAAGGTTATTACCCCGGGTCGGACCCGTAGCACCATATTGATATGCCTTGTCCAATCGTTTGGTCTCTCCGGATTCAATATCGACAATGAAAAGATATGTTTTTACCTCATCCGTCCAGCCCTGTCCCTCAACTTTATGTTGTAATCGTTCAATTTCAATTGGACCATCATCCTCACGGAGAGATTCGAGATATTCCTGTTGTTCATCCGTTGGGTCGCGTGCGCCGACGACTATCCGATTGCTATCGGGCCCCCAATCAAATTCAACGACGCCTTCCTCCTGATTTGTTATTTGATAGGCATCCCCTCCACGCTCCAGGTCAAAAACCCATACTTGCGGCTTAATATCCTCAGTTTCCTCATCAGAGTCCTCGTTTATTCCAACCTGGCGGGCAATATCTTGTTCGCGTTCGCTAATAAACGCCAGCTTAGATCCATCAGGACTCCATTGTGGAGAACTAGCATCAGAAACTCGTGTTAATCGATGAGGTGGCTCATCACCGGTAGTAGGGGCTATGAAAAGCGATTGAAACTGTTCGTCATCACCCCCATATTCATTCACTATATATGCAACACGATCGCCTTGTGGTGATACTGACAACTCCGTCAGTTGACTATACGCATAGATATCATCAGGAACTAGGGATCCATCTCCCATATTATACGGTGTCGATGATCGCTATATATTTTCTTGGATACAAAATTTGAATATCCATATAATTAGTAAGTAGTGAATGACCTATCCGACAATAAGTAAGTCCAAGCTTAAAAACGAGATACTTTGAAGGATTTTCTATATTTTTATTGATCTATCCAAACATTCTGGAAGCGTGGGAAATATCCAGCAGGCTGTATTGGTTGAACACCATTTACCTCATCATACGTGCTGGCATATGAGACAAACCGTCCAAACCAGATCATTGGATGGTCGTTGAAAATGATTTTCTCTGCCTGTTGATATTTCCGTTTCCGAACTTCCCGATCAGTAGTTTGTAGGGCTTCCTCAAGGAGCGTATCGACTTTATCATTGGCGTAGTTGGTGAGCATATTATATTGTCCTTTACTATGGAAGAGTACATGCAAGTTCCCGTATGGATCGAGATGTCCGCCCCCACCCCAGTGAAGACTTGCAAATTTGTAATTGCCTTTGAATATATCCTGGATCAAAGCACTGGTGGACAAAACCTCGACATTCACATTGATATTGATTTTATCCAACATTTGTTTCGTAATCGTTGCCAAGTCACGGCGTTGGGGGTCACTTTTCCAAATTTTGAGGTCAATATCAAACCCATCACTCATGCCAGCCTCAGCCATCAGCGATTTGGCCTTGCTTAAATTATGCTCGACTGTAATATCGGGATTGCTACCCCAATTTGATTTCGGAAGGGGACCCTCGATCCGTTCTGTGCCAGTAAGGAAGGATCGAATGCGTTCGTTGTTGATAGCATAATAAACCGCCGTTCGCAATTTTTTATTACTGAAGGGCTCTTTTTGGGTGTTAAAATTCAAATAATCAATGGTATTCGATTGGCCTAGAACATTATGTACCTCATAGGCATCATCCTCTTTGAGTTGTGAAACACTTTTTGTCGGAATACCATGTATATAATTACCATTTTCTCTGAACGCACTCACTCGAGTTTGTCCTGAGGCAACCCCTCGCATCGTCCAGCCATCGAGGTACGGTTTATTTTCTTCCCAGTAATCATCGAACGCCGTAAATTTAAGGATCGATTTTTTCTTATCCCATGACTCCATTTTGAATGGACCAGTGCCGATAGGATTATCCTGAATATATTTATTATTGTGCCGCTTGACAGCCTGTTTCGAAACCATCTGACTATTGGCACTAAGATTGTCCAAGAACACAGGGAATATTTTCTTTAAGTGGAAGGTCAATTCATACTGCTTCGATGCCTCTACAGTATCGATAACATCGAAAACCGACTTTACCTGGGAATAATCTGACAGCATTCGTTCGAAATTCCAGCGTGCGACTTCAGCATTGAAGTCACTACCATCATGGAATTTTACACCTTTACGTAATTGGAAGACATATGTTTTTCCGTTATCTTGAACTTCCCAATCAGTTGCAAGCGCGGGCACAAATTCTAAATTCTGATTATACCGGACTAACGTGTTGTATGTAATGTAATTTTCAGCGGATCCATGACCATTAGGATGGTGTGGATCGAGAGTCGGGGCGATAGATTGTTCTAAATAATTGATCGTACCCCCTTCTTCTGGTCCAGTTGTAGTTTTGGTCGTTTGTTTTGTCTCTGTCGTCGTTTGCGTTGATGTTTCAGTCGGGGTAGACGTTGACGTAGTTTGTTGATTATTATTACCTCCTCCTGCACATCCAGCTATACCAGCAATCCCCGCTGCACCCAATGAAAGTAATAATTGGCGACGGCGTTGATTAGTTGTACTTTGCTCTTCAGTCGTGTCATTTGCTTCGTCCATTTCTATACCGATTAAGTTCTTTATTCATGAAATATAAACCCTCTGATAATGCTCTATGACTTTCGAATATAGTTTAGTTTTTATTAGATTTCCTGAATAATTCATTGGTAATCCCATCTTATATTAAATATAGTTTTCTTAAATATATGAAATTTGGAGGTTCAAATTGGATTATAAAGAATATAGATTGTGTGAAAACTGAACGAAACAAGCCATTTTCATCCGTTGTTATCGAGCAAGTAATTTGCGATGACTTAAATAAATGTATTTGGAATGAATTTAAATATGATAAACCAATATTGAGCCTATATAATGTCTCAAAATCTGAGTCAATATGCATTCAACCGGCTTTTGCAGTTATTTCCGGTTCTTTTCGGCGTGAGTGTTGTGACATTCCTCTTGATGCATGTTGCGCCAGGGGGTCCTGCGTATGCATTATTGGGAGTAAAAGCAACGCCTGAAAAGGTGGCTCAAATCAGGCAACAATACAATTTAAATCAACCGATCTATATTCAATACCTCACCTGGATTTGGAATGTTCTTCACGGCGACCTCGGCCAAAGTATTACTCGCAGTCGGCCTGTCGCATCGCTTCTAGTCGATCGCCTACCGGTCAGCCTCTCACTAGCAATCTTTGCGATGATTATTTCACTTACAATTTCTATTCCTGCAGGCATTATTGGGGCAGTTAAAAAAGATCAACTTCCGGATACAATTGCCCGGGTTTTTGCATTCTGGGGCATATCAATGCCAAATTTCTGGCTCGGTATTCTGTTGATTCTGATTTTTGGAGTGAAACTATCCGTATTACCTGTGTATGGGTATGTTTCTCCCTTCAAAGATCCTATTGCAGGAATTAAACATCTGATATTACCAGCCATTACGTTAGGAACGGCACTGGCAGCGATTGTGACTCGAATGACTAGATCATCAGTCGTTGAAGCATTAAATGAGGATTACATCGAGACAGCAAAGGCCAAAGGAGCTCCAACAACCTTAATTGTTTTAAAACATGGACTCCGTAATGGCCTCATTCCTGTTGTTACCATCGTGGGGATTCAACTCGCATATGTCCTTGGTGGGTCGGTTCTGGTTGAACAGGTCTTTTCACTACCTGGCGTCGGTCGGTTATTAATCTCAGCAGTTTTCCAGCGTGATTTCCCCGTAGTGCAAGGTGTTGTCTTAATTTATGCACTGATTTTCGTCGGTACAAACCTCATCGTTGATTTACTCTATGCAATAATTGATCCAACTATCCAATACTAACAATGTCGACGGAAGAACCTACCCAGACTGAATCTACTACCGAACAAACTGTACAACCACGGCAATCACGGCGGTCACCATCAGTTCTAAAACGAATCTTATATATTCTACGGACAGACCGGACAGCTCTTACAGGCGCCCTAATTGTAGGGAGCTTATTTATTATTGCAGCATTTGCAACCATAGATAAATATATCTTCCATAGCCGTTTGATCCAGATGCTTCTTTATGATCCACAAAAAATATCTGCAACATCGAAGTTTGCGCGACCATTTGGCACACATCCACTTGGTGCAGATCAACTAGGGCGAGATGTTTTAGCACGATTAATTTACGGCGCCCGCGTGAGTTTGCAGGTAGCACTATTAGCGGTTAGTATAAGTGCGACGCTTGGAACGTTCTTTGGTGCGATTGCAGGATATGTCGGTGGCAGGGTTGACGACATAATAATGCGTGTTGTCGATTCCCTTATGGCATTTCCTGGTATTATTTTAGCCATAGCGATTGCAGGGTTACTCGGACCAAGCATCTATAATGTCGTTATTGCGCTTTCTGTCCAAGGGTGGGTCGCATATGCTCGCCTCATTCGTGGAGAAGTCCTCTCTGTTCGAGAGATGGATTACGTAAAAGCTGCCCAAGGAATGGGTGCTTCACGAATCGACATATTGATTTCTGATATCCTACCAAATAGCATCTATCCAATCATCGTACAGGCAACATTGAGTCTTGGCACAATGATAATTGCTGAAGCAGGACTTTCATTTCTGGGCCTTGGTCCTCAAAATGCACCATCGTGGGGACGAATGTTATCGACAGGACAAACATATATTGACACGGCGTGGTGGCTTTCTCTCTTCCCCGGTATAGCCATATTCATTACTGTTATGGGTTTCAATTTACTCGGCGACGCTCTTCGGGATGTCCTAGATCCACGTGAATCAACTGGTGACACACGGAGGAGTATCTAACCATGGTAACATCACAGTATAAGAACATCGGTGACGAACCCCTTATTCAGGTCGAAAACCTTTCCGTAGAGTTTCATACTCAAGGTGGAGTTGTAAACGCAGTCAATAATGTGTCATTTTCAATTCGAGAGGGAGAACGTGTGGGAATTGTGGGGGAAAGTGGTGCCGGCAAAAGTGTCACTGCAAAGTCCATAATGCAACTGATAGAAGAACCGGGCAAAATTACATCAGGGAGGATCCAATATCAAGGAGAAGACGTTCTGGAATACGACAATAATGAGATTCGTGATTTCCGTGGAGAACAAGCAGGTTTAATATTCCAAAACGTCCAATCGCATCTGAATCCGGTGTATACAGTTGGTGACCAAGTCGCAGAGGCCATTCGGCTCCATAATGATGTTACACGGAGCGAAGCAAAAGAAGACGCCATCGACATGCTTACACAAGTTGGTATTCCGGATGCAGAAGACCGGTATTCTGATTACCCTCATTCCTTTAGCGGTGGGATGAAACAACGTGTTTTGATTGCAATCGCCCTAGCCTGTGATCCGGATGTACTCATAGCGGATGAGCCCACAACTGCTCTTGACGTGACAACAGAAGCCCAAATTCTTCGATTGATTAAAGAATTATGTGAGGAAACTGGAACGGCGCTCCTCTTTATTTCCCATGACCTAAGTGTTATTGCTGAATTATGCAACCGTGTGATCGTAATGTATGCAGGCGAGGTTGTCGAACAATCACCGGTCAAAGAACTATTTGAAGAACCCCTTCATCCATATACAGAAGGGCTACTCCAAGCCTTACCTTCCCGTGCAGCGGAAGGAGAACAAATCACATCTATACCTGGTGAAGTACCGGATCCGATTGCCCTGCCGGGGGGATGTTCGTTTCATCCCCGTTGTCCTTACGCCGTTGAAGAGTGTACAGTCGAAAATCCGCCACTACTTGATGTTGATGAACGGAAGGTTCGTTGTTATAAATATGTCGACGATGTGGAGGTGGACACATAATGGCAAACAAATCACAGCAGAGGAATACTGATCGTTCCGATCATCCTCAACTTGGGGACAATACACTAGTTAGTGTCCGAAATTTGAAAAAATACTTCTCGCCAACTGATTCACTTGTTGAGCGAATTACTCGGCGGTTCACGAATGAACAAATAAATCCAATTCGGGCTGTTGATGGAATATCCTTCGATATTCAAGCAGGCGAAACATTTGCCCTCGTTGGAGAATCCGGTTGCGGCAAGACGACTGCTGCAGAAGCTATTTACCGTCTTGAAGACCCAACTGATGGAGATGTTTGGTTTCGATCAAATGAAACCGTGAACTTATCTATAATGGATCAAAACAATATCCGAGAATTGCGGGATGAGATGGGGTTTGTTTTTCAAGATACGCAAGTAGCAATCAATCCACGACGAAAAATCGGTGAGGCAATCAAACGTCCCTTAACCATTCATGGGCATAGTGGGGATACTGATCCCCAAACCCGTGTTGAGGACATGCTTGAACGAGTCGGATTATCGGCACAATTATATCATCGATATCCACATGAACTGAGTGGGGGACAACTCCAGCGTGTCGGTATTGCTCGTGCCCTCATTACGGAACCGTCTTTCATCATTCTTGATGAACCAGTAAGTGCCTTGGATGTGAGCATTCAAGCCCAGATACTGTCACTACTTGAAGAATTACAGGATGATTTCAATCTTACCTACTTGTTTATTACACATGATCTCAGCGTTGTTGAATACATTGCTGACCGTATTGGAGTGATGTATTTGGGGAAATTAGCCGAATTAGGATCCAAAGAGATAATTTTTGACCAACCGAGCCACCCTTATACTCGGGCGCTCCTTTCATCTGCTCCAGAGGCAGCACCCCGTGAAAATATAACTAAAATTGACTTAGGAGGCCAAGTTCCATCCCCGCAAAATCCCCCGTCTGGATGTTCCTTTCATCCCCGCTGTCCGGTCGATATTGAAGAGGTATGCAAAACAACCGAGCCAAATCTCGAGGAAACACCCTCTGATGAAGAGGGCCATCTGGCTGCATGTCATTTAAAAGATAAAAATTTAGACATGCAAGAATACACATTCTGAATAACTCAATTCGACTATGAACGACACAACAGACACAACAACAGACACAGAGTATCGAACCTTCGATGACTACGTCGCGGAAATCCCACGATATGACTCGTTTTATTCAGTTGGTGAACACCGCGACCGTGACGAAACTTTGGCAAATTCGTATGAACATGTCGATTTCGAAGTCCATGGAACAAGTAGTGATGATAATGAAATATGGTCGCTAACAATCGGTGATGGAAGATATACTGCGTTTTTCTTTGCTGCACCTCACCCTAACGAACCGATAGGATGTATGACAATTGATTTTCTTGCTCAAACATTAGCCAAAGATACCCAGCTACGAGACTCACTTGATTATGAATTTGTGTTTATGAAGTTTGCAGATATTGATGGAAGCCTCCTCAATCAAGGTTGGTTCGATGGACCATTTACGCTTTCAAATTACGCTCAGAATTTTTATCGGCCTGCAAGTTATGAACAAGTCGAATGGACATTCCCGATGGATTATAAGGACTATACCTTCGATGAATCACTTCCCGAAACGGAAATTCTAATGGAAATAATCGAGACCCATCAACCGGATTTCATTTATAGTTTACATAATGCAGGCTTTGGGGGTTGCTATTACTATATCAGTGAGGAATGTAGTGAAATATTTGATGATTTACGTCAGATTTCACGAGATCAAGATGTCCCGCTGGATTTAGGTGAGCCGGAAGCACCATGGATGGAAGAATTCGATGATGCGATTTATCAAATGCCCTCATCCGAAATGAATTATGATTATTTAGAAGAAAATACTGACGACAGTCCAGCAGAGGTGCTCACAACCGGCGCAGGGAGTTATGATTATGCCCGTGAACATAATGCGGAAGTGGTGGAACTCGTTACCGAATTACCATATTTCTATGACGAACAAATCGAATCAGATACGAAAACTGACAGAACCCGACGGGAGATCGTACTCGAAGGAATCGAAAAGGAAGCAGCTCTCGTCAATTTTCTAGAAGATCAATATGACCGAATTGCAGATGACCTTCCCGACACACGATTTAAACGAGCAATCGCTGATATAATTGATAACTTCCATGACCGAATCGAAGCAAAACGAAATTGGGCGAAAACGGACGATGAACTCGATGAAAATGCGACTGTTGCCCAAACTGTGGATGCATTAACAATCCGTCTATTCTATCGAATGCTCTATTTGGGTACGTTTATGCGTGCCATTGATCAAAGGACGATGCAAGCCTCCGAATCTGTTGACGTCGATCAACTTATCGATGCTAAACAACAAATTGAAGATCGATTTCACGAACTCAATGGTATGTTACTCGAAAATTTGGATTATGAAGCCATACCAATATGGAAACTTGTTGCGATCCAATCACAGGCTGGACTTATTTGCCTTGACTATCTTCAAAAATCTGATTATTTTGAGGATGAGTGAATCGGCTTTCGATTCAAATTGATCTACCGAATTCTATTCAAATACCGAACAATTTACTATAACATCAGAATAAACTATATAGGCCGTTTTTGAACTTATCGTAGCGCTTCAGGTGGCCCACCTGGAAGAGAATCACGGTCATGAGCCGCGGTAAAATCAGGATTTGGACCAGTGGCAATGATTTGTTTTGGATTGATATCTGTCTGAGTCGTGTAATAGTGTTCTTTGATGTGTTCCATATTGACAGTTTCTGCGACACCATCGAGTTGATATAATTCACGCGTATACCCCCAGAGATTCGGATAATCAACGATCCGTCTTTTATTACACTTGAAATGTGTATGATAGACTTCATCAAATCGAACTAGTGTGGGAAACATTCGAATATCGGCCAATGTCAGTCTGTCACTTACCAGATATCGTTGATCATCAAGTACGGACTCCCAATGATCGAGGGCATCAAATAACTCGGAGACGGCTTGATCATACGCTGATTGTGATTGTGCAAATCCAGCGCGATACACACCATTATTGATTGGATCGTAAATATTATCGATGACGTCATCAATATCATCCTTGAGGGCCTCGGGATAGAGATCCACATCCTTCGTCTGATACTCCTCAAACGCATCCGCTAGCATCTTCATGACTTCTATCGATTCGTTATTCACAATTGTTTCGCGTTGTTTGTCCCAGAGGACAGGTACAGAAACGTGTTTGGAGAAGGTCGGATCCGCGGCTTTATATATCTCATACAAATAATCGGCGCCGTTCACGGTGTCTTTGGTGCAACCGGCTTTCTCCGGCGTGAACTGCCAGCCCTTTTCTTCTCGATATGGATCGAGAATATCCATTGAGATCACGTCTTCAAGACCTAATAACTTCCGTACTAGGACGGCACCATGAGCCCACGGGCATGCCCGAGAAATATAGAGATGGTATCGATTCGATTCGGGCTGGAATGTAGCATCTGAACTATCTTGAATCCAATCTCGGAATTGAGTTTCCTTGCGTTCAAAATCTTCATCTGCGGTTGAACTACTCATATATCTAGTTACACGATTGACATTAAAACCCTCTCCGATATCCATATTCGTTGCCGAAGGGAAAGCGGTTAAGTTCAGAGTTTCACTGGTGTGCATCAGCCTTTTTGAGATAGCTTTGCAAGTGTCTTTATGCCACAGACTGCAGTCATTGCAGGAGTAGGACCTGGACTAGGAGAATCGCTTGCCAGACAATTTGCCTCTGAAGGGTGTCGAGTTGGATTGTTTGCTCGTTCGAAAGATTATATTGAAGAATTAGCAAGCGACCTTCCGGATCCGGGTGACGGTATCGCTGTTCCGACTGATTTGACATCAATCGATGACATTAGAGATGGTTTTGCAACAGTTAGAGCTGAATATGGGCCTGTCGATATCCTAATCAACCACGCAAGTTCGGCAACCTGGACCGGTCTTATGGATTCAAGTGTCGAGGACTTTCAACAGGCTTGGTCAGTAAATTGTCGCGGGGCGTTCGTCTGCTCACAAGAGGCAGTCAATGATATGTTAGAAACTGGTGGGGGGACGATTATCTTTACCGGTGCAACATCTGCCGTTCGGAGTCGAGGTGGGGCAATTGGATTTACGGCCGCAAAATTTGGGGCCCGGGGGATGGCAATGGATATTGCGCAGGAATTTGGGCCCGAAGGTATTCATGTAGCTCATGTAGTAATCGATGGTCAAATCGATGAGCCTGGGGCACGAGCCATGGTTAGCGATCGCGATGATGATACATTTTTGGATCC
Organism: Halobacteriaceae archaeon; assembly: GCA_042218485.1. GTDB lineage: Archaea > Halobacteriota > Halobacteria > Halobacteriales > Halobacteriaceae > JBDGRB01. The sequence continues at coordinate 13,550 of JBDGRB010000298.1, forward strand.
AGATCGTATGGCTGAAACGTACTGGCATCTCGTCGAACAAGATAGTAGAGATACGATGCCATTTGAAGTCCATATCACCAATGGGCCACAAACAACTGAATTCATATAATTAATAAATTCAGGAAAAAGAGATAAAGCCAACAGAAGGTCTATTTATTGATTCTGGAAATGGGCTTGTTCCCATTCTTCGCGGGCCTGTATTTCATTCTTTCCACGCCGTGTGAGAGTATATGAATTCGTTCGGCCATCGACTTCATTTATTTTGACTAATCCTTTTTCGGCAAGGGTGTCAAGGGCTGGATACAGACGACCATAACTAATCTCCTCGGAGTAGTACTTATCTAATTCATCTTTTATGTCTACCCCTTTGGGTTCATCTAAGCCATTGATTGTAAACAAAATATCACGTTGAAATGCATTGAGGTCAAACATACTTTCTCTAGGTATTCAATAAATATTACCTTTATCATTAAGATAATTTACACTCAAATATTTTTATTCTGAAATACATTAGAAAATAAGATAACAAAGGCCGAATTGATGATCAGTTTCTATATAAGAATTCTCTTAAAGTACCTGTAGTTGTGTAATGAATTCTCAGTCTGATACTCCTGCCCAAGACTCGGTATAATCGAGCTACATCCTGTTATAGAGGTATCATTCTCGTTCGGAATATTTAACATTTTAAGCATATGAGAAGCCATTAAACACATATTATCCATTTGGATGTTCACATCAAAAGCTATACCAAATAATCAAGTCACATACTATGGTTGAACATACTCGAACTTTAGATTTCAAAGTCGCCTATGCAATTGGTTTAGGGACGATGATTGCAGCGGGCATTTTCTCACTTTCAGGTATTGCTGTCGCCGCCGTGGGGTCAAGCGCCGTGATTTCATTTGTTATTGCGGCATTAATTGCAGGAATTACGGCTGCCTCCTATTCCGAATTCGCCTCGATTTACTCAGAAAACGGTGGTGGCTATCTCTTTAGTTCACGGACCTTTGAAATAGAAGACAACTCCAAATTCGACGTACTCGTCTATTTTATTGGTGTTTCCCTCTTTTTGGGATATACTGGGACAACCGCGTTTTATCTCTCTACGATGGATGAGTGGTTTTTCCGATTTATAATTCCACATGGATGGCCACTCCCACATGGATCCGTAGCTGTCCTCGGAGCTCTCTTCCTTGGGGCCCTCAATGCTCAAGGTACGGAAGAAAGTGGGACATTTCAGTTACTTATTACCAGTGCAAAAGTCGCTGTGTTATTAATCTTCATTGGAGGTGTCATTAACGCCGTTGGACCTGCACAAGCAACTGGAAAATTTGTCACAAATTTTCAACCAGAACCAATCAGTATTCTTACGATAGCATCGCTTGCCTTTATTACATTCTTTGGATTTTCAGCTATTGCAGCGAGTGCAGGAGAAATCATCAAACCCCGTGAAACTGTACCAAAAGCCATTGCGGCAAGCATTATTACTGTCACCATTCTCTATACATTGGTTATTATTGCGATGGTGAATTCACCGGTGCCAGCAGAAGTAATTGCTGAAGAAGGTGAAACAGCAATGGGACGAGTTGCTTCCGCCGCATTAGGTCCGATCGGTTTTTGGTTGATTGTTGCTGGTGCTATCTTTAGTATGGTCAGTGCATCAAACGCGAGTATATTAGCGGCGAGTGGCATTGGATCCTTAATGGGTAATCAAGGCCATGCTCCTCGTCGGTTTTCGCGAATCCATCCTAATTACGGTACACCTTTCTGGAGTGTGATTACTGCTACGGGGACGATCGTTGCCTTCATTCTTTTATTTATTACTGTACTACCAGTTCATGGCGGACTGATCGACATTCATCTGGCAATGACGATCCCGAGTTTGGGAAAAATTGTCTTCAGAGGACTTGGACTCACGACATTAACAGGTTTTGCAACATTAAACTTGCTCGTTCCCTTATCACTTGTGAACGGTGCGTTAATTTATTCTCGACGCAATGATGACATCGACCGACCGATTGAAGTTCCACTCGTACCATTGCTTCCAATCCTTGGTATTATTGCCAATCTAGCATTAATTTATAATCTTCCACCTGCTGGGGTTGCGACGGGTATAGTCGTCATCGTCGGATTGATTGTGGCATATCTATGGTGGGGTGGTGCTCCCAGTGTTGAAGAACTGTATCAAGAAGTAATATCGTCACCGGAACCCGCTCCAAATGGAGAAGGTGAGGGTTCAGAAATAGAAGAAGACCGATACCGAATTCTCGTCCCAATAGCTAATCCTGATCGAGTCCTTGATCACGCGAAATTGGCTGCAACTATAGCGCAGGCACGTTCAGAAAACGCAATTATCCAAATCCTCAATGTTGTCCAAATTCCAGAACAAACGCCGAATGAAATAGTCAGAGGCGAAGCAGAAGAAAATGTTAGCGAAATTGAAGATATTCTATCTCAAAACGGTATTGATACCGAATATATTGTAGAGGGTCACTTATGTCGTGATATTGCATTTGATATTCTCCACACAGCGAGGGAAGATGGGGCGGATCTCATTTTGATGGGATATCCGGAAGAACACCCAAATGTAACCGAGTCAGTCGAATATGACTCACCATGCGATGTGCTTTTCGTGAGCGGAATTTCTGGACTAAACGGCATCGATACTATCAACGTCGGTGTTGGCGGGGGCCCTCATCATCTGGCAGCGCTACCATTAGTAAATGCCCTTGCAGAAAAGGGAGCAAAAATCCATCTCATTGATGTATCCACGGAGAATGGCGCTTTATCAGAAGACCCCCAGAAAACACTGAAACGACTCTCAGCAAGTGCGAATGCAACTGTTCACCAAGTCCAAGCTTCTACCATTGCAGAGGGACTTGTTTCAAAAGCCGCTGAAAATGGAGGAATATTGATCATAGGTGCGTCACGAACACGGCGGCTTCAACAATGGATGTTTGGGAGTACACCTGACCGGATAATTGATTTAGCAAGTGAGGAAAATCTGCCAGTAATTGTGTATGCAAGCTCAGTAGGCATTTCTGGTTGGGTCGAAGATAGACTATTCCCAATTTATCGGTATTTCCGCAAGTTACTCAGCCAGTGGCAATCAGATGCAGCCTCACAAATTAAATCGCGTGATCAACAAACATAATCATGACACAGCAAATTCTCGTCCCATTGGATGCTTCACCACAATCCTGGGATGCCTTCGAATATGCCCTAGAAGAATATCCTGAAGCAACAATCACAGCACTCCATGTTATTTCCCCAACCGACTCTTTACTTCGGGGAGACGTCTTTGGTGGAGAGACAAAACGGAGCGTACAAACGGCCGAAAACATTCTTACTCAGGCACAAGACATCGCTACGGCCTTTCAGGCTGAGGTATCAACTGTTACCGAACAAGGAAAACCAGCGGATGTGATAGTCACGTATGCTGAAGAAAACGATATAGACCATATCGTAATCGGAAGCCATGGACGCTCGGGTGTCAGCCGTATCCTCCTCGGGAGTGTCGCTGAAAAAGTCGTGCGTCGATCACCTGTGCCAGTAACAATCATTCGATAGGCACAAATGGTATATGATGAATTAACAAAGCAATCTATTGATTAACAGTATTTAACAGGCTAATTGATTAGGCATCCAACTTTTTTAAATATTCGTTAAGTTCTTTCTGTGTCGGAAGATGAAGATCTGTCTACTCGACAAAAGAAAATACTATTGATATTTATCATCTTACTGTTGGTCGTTATTGGTATGCTCTCAATGGTAAATCAGCCATTCAAACTGACTCCAGAGGACCGATATGAGGGAACAGGGGATCTCACCGTTCACGTCGAGAATAATAACGGAAAACCGGTAGCGGGAAAGGAGGTAAAGCTTATTGATCCGGATACAGGCGAAATTGTCGCCAGTGCAAAAACGGATGCGAATGGAACCGTGGTCTTTGAAAATATCGAAAAAGGAGAATATGAAATTCGGATTGATGACAATACAAAATCTATCACCCTAACGAATGCAACTCAATCGGTTACTCTCGACGTGATTGAAACCCCGCCTAAATCGTATCGGCCCTTAGAACAATGATACCTTACATCGGTTTGCATCGAATTCGTGTGGAATACTCCGGTAGATAAGAGAATATCAACTATTCTGGAGCCAAAAATGCCATAAATACTAATGAGTTAGTGGATAGATATAAGGATATACACCAGTCATTCTCCTCGAATGCCTAACGTCCTTCGTCACCAATCATATCAAATATCAATTAAAACTATGATCGATACTGAATATTATGCACCCACAATCCAAGTCATCACAGGAATAATAGGCCTGCTAGGATTATGGATTATTTTAGCGCCCTCTGTATTGCCACAAGCAGTGTTTAGTTCGACCCATATTGTCGTCGGTGGTGCGAAGATCGGAAGAGCGTCGTGTAGGGAAAGAGT
>JBDGRB010000316.1:0-16850 GCA_042218485.1 Halobacteriaceae archaeon
TCAGGGCCGAGGACGCCGAGTTAGCCGGGGACACCGGCTCACCCGCTTTCGGGTTCGAGGCCGAGGCCACTGACAAGCCCCGCGCCACCGTGCGCTGGGCAGTTGACCAGCAAGGCAATCCCTCTAGGTAACGCGGGCCGAATGCCTCACCTTACTACTAAAAGAGTTTACCTTCAAACTATCCATTACTTTTATATCCTTCCCGGATGCACTTCGGAGTAATCCCGTGATTTGATAGCAAGACACGGGAGGTTCACAACTATGAGTGGTGAAGAACCGGACGACATAGAAGAGGTGGAAGATACGATGTCACCGGAAGGCCCTCAAACGGCTCCCGGTGAGGAATCGGGTTTTGTTGAGTATGGGATTGAGGATAAACCACCCTTAGGGGAATCGATTCTACTTGGTTTTCAACATTATTTGACGATGATTGGTGCAACGATTGCGATCCCACTTGCACTCGCTGGCGCAATGAAGATGTTCAAGTATGCACCTAACCAAGTTGGACGATTAATCGGGACATTTTTCGTTGTTTCAGGCGTCGCAACACTCGCACAGACGACAATCGGCAACCGGTACCCGATTGTTCAAGGTGGCACATTTGCCATGCTTGCTCCTGCACTTGCAATCATCGGAGTCATTGCACAACAGTATTCGGGGGCGGCTATATGGCAACATGCTATCCTTCAATTACAGGGCGCAGTCATAGTCGCAGGGCTAACAGAAGTGGTGATCGGCTATCTCGGTATAATGGGATGGTTAAAACGATATATGGGGCCAGTGGTCATTGTACCGGTCATAACCCTCATTGGATTATCGCTATTTAACGTGCCCCAAATCACGAATCCAAACTTTACCGCTCCAGGGACGGGACAAGATTGGTGGCTTGTTGGGTTAACGATGATCTCAATTATATTATTCTCCCAGTATCTTGATGATTATCATCGTACGTTCAGATTATTCCCTGTGTTAATTGGGATCGTTCTGGCGTGGCTTATTGCAGCCATACTTTCGGTCACTGGTGTTTATGCCCCTACTTCTGCAGGATATGTTAACTTGGGATCGATCGCTGAAGCGAGTGTTTTCCAGCCAATTTATCCCTTCCAATGGGGCGTTCCCAAATTTACGCCAGCATTTATTATCGGAATGATTGCGGGCATGTTAGCGTCGGTAATCGAAAGCTTCGGCGATTATCACTCAGTGGCCCGCATGGCTGGGAAAGGGGCTCCATCCGCCCAACGCATTGATCACGGTATCGGAATGGAGGGTATTGGTAACACATTTGCAGGTATAATGGGAACTGGGAATGGTTCAACTTCATATACTGAAAATATCGGCGCAATTGGTATCACAGGCGTCGCATCTCGATACGTCGTTCAAATCGGAGCAATAGTAATGATTGTCGTCGGATATATTGGTTACTTTGGACAATTAGTTGCGACAATCCCGTCACCAATCGTTGGAGGTCTTTATATAGTGATGTTCGGTCAGATCGCAGCTGTGGGGCTATCTAATTTGAAATATGTTGATTTAGATCAAAACAGGAATATCTTCATTGTTGGCTTTTCCATATTTGCTGGGTTGGCTATTCCTGCATATATGTCCTCTGTCGGTACCGCTGCTCGATTCGAACAGGGAATGGAATCAGTGGCCGTTTTAGGCCCATTGCTGGGTACTAATGTTGTGGCAAATACATTGTTCGTAATCGGAAGTACCGGAATGGCTGTAGGAGGGATTCTTGCTTTCTTCCTCGACAATACTATTTCTGGCACTCCAGAAGAACGTGGCTTAACGGAATGGCAAGAAATCACTGAAGACGAAGAAGAGTTCCAGTCGGTTTTCGAACAATACCGATCACCTGGCGATTAACTCACCCCAAGCATCTATTTATTTGCAGTCATTTGGAATATATGTGAGTAGGAAATGGATCCAGCGTCGGAACAAGGTGTAGACAATAATCGGTATGAAATGGAACTCCGTCGGAAGGAAATTATCGATATCGGACCTGAGGATGTAGTTATTCGATCTAAAAACGATCAACCAATTCGGATCGAATACGATAATATTACAGAAATTTCCCACAAGCGTATGGACTGGTTTTTGATGGTCCTTTCAGCCGTCGTTGTTGTGTTTGGAATATTATCTCTTCGTCGAACAATTCTTGGCGGAATCGCTTTTTTGGCATTTGGATTGATAAGTATTTACTGGACATATCGTAAACGCCAAGAAATCAAGATTTTTGTAACCGATCGTGGAAAACCAATTACTATTTATCCAGACGATGGCGTCAAATGTTATCGGATACTAGGCGAAGCTATGGATACAATCGGCAATACTGATTCCCAGCAATGATGTATTTAACTTTTATAGCAACGACCCACCCCTCACGGAACGAACCCGGTAGGGCGATCGAAGTACGGTGAAGTAGTTGCATTGGGCGGTTTGCTGGTATATTCTTTACGACCGGAGGATTCTCTTCTCGTTGATCAATTCGGGGTAGCCGCTTGAGAGTTAAATTTAAACAGTTAACCTACTACATTCAGGGTATGGCATCTCGACAAGCGGATTTATGTATTTATAATGCCCGTGTTGTGACGCCAAGCGGAATGCAGGATGGCGGCGTCGCTGTTCGGGATGGACAAATAAGTACCGTTGGCAGTACACCATCATTACCCGATGCAGAGAGGGAAATAAATGCAGAAGGAAACTATCTGATACCGGGTTTCATTGACCCCCATGTTCATTGGGGTTTGTCACGATATGAATATGAGTATCATGAGGGTTTGGAACATGATTTTGAAACTGAAACAAGAGGGGCTGTCCATGGAGGAGTTACGACAGTCGTAAACTTCCTCTTACAACCTGACCCATATCTACCAGATATGGACTTTTTCCGGAGGGTCGGCGAGGAAAATTCGTATATTGATTTTGCATACCATGCCATCGTTCATCAGGATCCCCATGTTGAAGAAATCCCACAACTTGCTGAGGAAGGCGTCCGGTCGTTTAAGGTATTTTTCAATTGGTATAAACACGCATCGCCAGAACTTGGAATCGATCACTCCGATGCAGGCCGTGTGTATAATGTCCTGGATACTGTGGCCGATATTCCAAATGGAGTCGTAATGTTTCATGCGGAAAATGAAGATGTTGCCTATGAAAAACGCCAAGAATTGCAAGAAGCAGATCGAAATGATCTAGAAGCGTGGAGCGAAGCCTCCCCAAATGTTGCTGAAGCAATGCAAATTGAACATATCGCCCGCTTAACTGAATATACTGATTCTCGTTCCTATATTGTGCATATGAGCACTGGCGAGGGTGTTGACATCTGCAAGCGATACCAAGAACAAGGAGTCAATATCCATGCCGAAACGTTACCAGCATTCCTTTGTCATACCAAAGACGATGAAGAATTAGGTGTATGGGGAAAAATATCACCCCCGCTTCGAGGAGAGTGGAGCAAGAAACGGTTATGGGAAGGTCTTCGCTCAAATGTTGTTGAATATATGGGTACAGATCATTGTCCCCATAAGCGAGAATTCAAAGAAAAAGAACAAGGAAAACACGGCGATATTTGGGAGGCCATTCCTGGAGATAACAATGGCATTGAATATTTCCTGCCAGTAATGATGAGTGAAGGCGTAAATAAAAATCGAATTAGCATGGAACGACTAGTAGAAATCTGTGCCGAAAATAACGCCAAGCGATGGGGATTATATCCACGCAAAGGCGCAATCGTCGAAGGGACAGATGCAGATATGGTTATTGTCGATCTTGAGAAGAGTGCAGTGGTTGATGATGACTTTTATCACACCATGGAGCCTGGATATTCAACGTTCCATGGTCAAGAATTAACGGGCCTGCCAACACATACCATTATTGATGGTGAAGTCGTGGTCGAGCACGATGAACTTCAAGTCGACCCTGGTGGACGTGAATTTTTGCCTCGGTATGATGATGGCGTGCCCATGTCATGATCCTCGGTGTATTATTAGCTGCTGGCAAGGGCACAAGGTTTGACGGTGACAACAAATTGCTTGCAAATATCGATGAAACAACTGTGGTCCGAAAAGCCGCTCGAAAACTCTGTCAAAGCGAGGTGAGGACCACCATTGCAGTTCTTGGTTTTCAGGCAAAGAGGGTTCAGGAGGAGATTGCGGATCTACCACTTCAGGTCGTCACTAATTCGGAATATCAGAAGGGGCAAAGTACGTCAATGAAACACGGCGTCCGATATGCAAAAGACACAAACGCGCAATCCATTATGTTTGCCCTTGGCGATATGCCAGCCATTGAATTGTCTACCTATAATCGATTAATTGATATTTATCGATCAGATCAACCAGGGATTATTGTCCCAACATACAACGATACGAGGGGCAATCCAGTCATATTCGACCGTCGCCATTTTGATGAATTACTTCAGATATCTGGAGACACCGGCGGAAAACCTATTTTTTCTTCTAATCCTGTCACTCGCGTCGCTGTTGAGGATCCCGGAATACTCCATGATGTCGATACACGGCGAGATCTTGAAGAGATAACACAACAATAAATGACGCCGGGACTGGGATTTGAACCCAGAACCCCTGACGGGGACACGCTCTCCAAGCGTGCGCTTTGCCATTCGGCCATCCCGGCCCACCAAAACATAGGGATGTAATTCGGTTAAACTCTTCCGTTCTCGATTATCTTTTTGGTAAAATCCCCTAACGAGGGCAAGAAACATCCTTCGTTATGCCCTTTTAAAGATGAACTACCAGAAGTAACAACCCGAAGGACTTAGCTGACTCGAAATGGAGAATGGTACATTATCGTCTAGGATTCAGACTTATTCACTATCCGCGATAGCCGCTATTTCGACGCCAACTCCTTTGGGGAGATTGGCAACTTCTAGGGCACTGCGTGCGGGTGGGTTATCGATGAAGTACTCACTATAAGCGTCATTCATTGCATCAAAATCTTCTATGTCATCAAGATACACTGTAACTTTCAGAATATCTTGCATCGTTAATCCCTCTTCTTCCAGGATTGCTTCGATATTTTCGAGGCTTTGGCGTGTCTGTGTTGTTATGGATTCGTTATCGAGGAGTTCACCATCGGGAGTCATTGGTATTTGTCCGGCAGTGAAAACGAGGGATCCATTTGTCGTCGCTTGACTGTAGGCTCCAACTGCTTCCGGTGCATCATTCGATTCAATAATCCGTTTCATATTCAAATCGTGGACGCCTTATTGTTTAAATCCATCCGAATTCTAGGAAAGCACTTCAACATCGTATCCTGCGCTTTTAAGTTCATTAAGTAACGTGTTGACATGCTCTTGTCCCCGAGTTTCTAACTCGATTTCGACCTCCGCAGCATTCACTGCCGTATCGCGTGATGTTCGATCATGTTGGATCGCGTAAATATTCGCTCGCTGTTCGGCGATAATATCTAAAAGTCGATCAAGTGATCCTGGTCGATCAGGCAATTCAGTACAGATTTTCAGATATCGTCCTGCCTCAATTAATCCCCGCATTAGCACCGTTGTAAGTTGGTTCATATCAATATTTCCGCCACTTAAGACTGGGACGATTACTTCTCCGTCAGTAAATTCAAATCGTTCATTAAGTAATGCAGCGAGTGGTACAGCCCCTGCGCCCTCGACTAACGTTTTTCCACGTTCTAACAATAACATAACAGCAATGGCAATTTCCTGATCGGAAACCGTCACCACCTCATCGACCTGATCTTTGATTATTTCGAAGGTTAATGGCTCTATTTTGCGTGTTGCAATCCCGTCGGCGATCGTATTCACTTCATCAATTTGGTAAATCTCGCCCTTTTCAAGTGAGGTTGCAACACTTGCTGCTCCCGCTGCTTGCACACCGATCACTCTTGTTTCGGGATTTTTTGCCTTAATGGCTGTTGCAACACCACTGATTAATCCACCCCCACCAATCGGAACCACTACAGTATCGACGTCTGATATATCCTCGATGATTTCCAATCCAATCGTCCCTTGCCCTGCGATGACTTTTTCGTCATTAAATGCATGGACATATGTTCTATTTTCTTCAGATTCTATCTGATGCGCTTTCGATTGTGCTTCATTGTAATCATCGCCATATAATATTACTTCAGCGCCATAACTCTGTGTCGCATTGATTTTAGACACGGCTGCGGATTCCGGCATTACTACTTTGGCGTCAACGCCACTTCGACTGGCTGCCAAAGCGACACCTTGGGCATGGTTTCCGGCACTCGCAGTAACAACTCCGTTTTCCTTTTCTTCGTCAGTGAGGGATCTAATTCGGTTAGTGGCACCTCTGATTTTAAAGGATCCTGTCCGCTGAAACATTTCTAATTTCAAATGGACTTCCGCGCCCGTCATATCTGAAAATGTGTGGGAATAGTCAATCGGTGTCCGTCTTGCAATATCGGCTAATTCGTTTTGGGCTGCTAAAATATCATCCAATTCTACCATATTACCTACTACATGGATAAGAATGTTAATCGTTATTGACCTCCTCCTATCCCTGAAGGGGTTGGTGTTCGCCTCGTATTATCTATAAGAAACTCATCTGGTAATCCTGAACTCCCTCGATCTAAGCCTTCGCTCGCTGAGAAACGGGGCTTCGCGCCTCAATTTAGCTAGAATCACTGTACATGAGATATATCAAACAGCATACTGAATACATAATTCTGGTTGAAAAATAATAACGTAATATTCAAAATTTGGTCCCTTCAAGATCGGTCTTCCATGGGGACAAATGTTTGATTTTCCGGCCCGACATATTCTCCCCGGGGTCGAATAAGTCGATTATCTTGATATTGTTCAAGAACATGAGCTACCCATCCCCCAACACGGCTCATTGCGAATATTGGGGTGAAAATATCTATTGGAATATTCATTTGATAATATGTCGAAGCTGAGTAAAAGTCCACATTTGGAGCAAGACCTTTTTCATCCATCATGTATTCCTCAATTGCGTTACTATATTCATACCATTTTGTATTCCCAGCAGATTCTCCAAGTTCTTCTGAACGTTGCCCTAAAATCTTGGCTCTGGGATCTTTGACGTTATATACTCGATGACCAAATCCAGCAATTCGCTCTCCTCTATCGAGTGCGTCCTTTACCCATTTTACAGAATCTTTGTCGCTATCATCGATATCTTTCAACATCCTCATAACATTTGCATTTGCCCCACCATGTAACGGACCGTGTAAGGTACCGATGGCACTCGTGATCGCTGAATTAATATCGGATAACGTGCTGGCAGTCACCATAGCAGCGAAGGTAGATGCATTAAGGCCATGATCGGCATGTAACACAAGTGCTTGATCAAAGACATCTGCTAAAATATCATCGGGTTCTTCGCCATTTAACATGTAAAGAAAATTACTTGCATGGTCCATTTGTGGATTTGGTGAGATCGGATCCTTTCCATCACGGAGGCGGGTAAATGCGGCTATAATGGTGGGTATTTTTGCCGTAATTCGTCGCCCCCGTGCAAGGGTGGATTCGAGGTCGGTTGGATCGGCATCTGCAGCAGGATCGTAGGCAGATAATTGTGAGGTAGCCGTCCGGAGAGCGGCCATCGGTTCTTCGTCAGTTCTGGCGAGTTCGCGAATCGTATCTAACACCTCTTCATCTATTTCGCGTTCGTTTGCCATTGTGTCCGTGAAAGTGTCGAATTCATTTTTTGTCGGCAAATCCCCTTCCCAAAGCAAGTATAAAACCTCTTCATATGTTGCTTCTTTCGCAAGTTCCTGAATTGGGTAGCCCCGATAAATCAATCGGCCTTCGTCTCCATCTATATAACTTAATGAAGTTTCAGCGACGGTGATGCCTTCCAACCCTTTATGTATTTCTTCAGACATATTAGAAAATTCGACGCCCCTGCAAATAAGATTGCTGTTCCCGTAGTAGGCAGGACAAATTTGTGCCATTCCGTTTTGCAGCTTTACTCGAATGAACGAATAAGACGAATAGCTGCGATCACCGTAAATATCACTGTGAACAATAATCCTGAAGAGATAAAAAATACAAATCCTAGTGCATAATAATATACTGATGGTCGAGCAATACGGGGAGTTAAAAACACATAAAAAATTCCTACTGTAAGCACCAACGCCAGTGAAAAGCCGGTCACGGCAAGAAAACGAACGTTAAGTGCCTCCATTAGATTACTCATTCCCTTCTTGGCCATGCCCTGAATTATTCTTAATCGATATTTGAATCTCTTGATGTTAAGACCGAATGTCTCAATATGCTGGGGTGGCCCTGTAGAAATAATGACTGCTATCGGAACTGCTCATGCAGAGCCAGGCGAGATCGATACTGGCCGTTTGCAGATCGGAGAAACCCGCGACGGGTCACCGGCTAAATTGCCTGTGGCTCATATTAATGGTGTACAGGACGGACCTGGTTTATATATCCAAGCTGCAAGCGATGGTGATGAACTCAATGGTGTCGGTGTTGTACAACGTCTCGTTCCCCAGCTGGATCCTGATGATATTTCCGGTGCAATATATATCGTCGGCATAGCAAATTATCACGCCTATCAAATTGCCGAACATCGAAATCCAATAGATAATACGAAACTAAATCGGGCATATCCAGGGGATCCAGATGGCACTTCAACTGATCGTATTGCCTATGAGACATTTCAAATTGCGAAACAAGCAGATTATGTCTTGGATTTACATCAAGGATCTACAAGCCGGATGATTAATGAAACCCGTGTTCGTTGCGGCGATCATCATGATTTATACGAAGAATGTCTTACATTGGCGAAAGTATTTGGGTGTGGGTATGTCTTAGATCAGAAGGGACCAGATGGTCAACTTGCACGTGCTGCACCGGATGAAGGAATTCCGACAATTGACCCAGAACTAGGCGGAGCAGTCGGTTGGGATCCTGAAAGCATTCAACAGGGAGTCCAGGGTGTATTCAACGTATTATATCATTATGATTTTCTTGCTGACTCGTGTGAGCTTAGTGAACAGACGCGGATCACTGGATTTGATCGTTATTCATCACCTAGTGGAGGATTAATCAATTTCACTCAATCCCTCGGTGACTACGTTGACGCAGGTGATACTCTCTTTCGCGTAACGACAGTATTTGGAGACCAGAAAGCAGAGGTATCAGCCGATACCAGTGGTATTTTTTGGCGCACACGACGCCTTCCACACGTAGCGACTGGTGAATACGTCTGTTCAGTCGGCACGGAAGTCGATACATACTAATGAAACGATATTGCACGCATTGCTCACGTGAATACGAACCAAATCGGAAATCTCCATGGCGATGTACCGAGTGTCAGCATCCACTCATTTACCGTTGGGAACCTGACGTAAACCCTTCACCTCCTCCGATTACCGACCTAAACCGATTTGATGGCCTGTGGGCATTTGATATGTTATTACCAATTTCTCAAGAAATTAGCTTTCACGAAGGCTTTACCCCGCTCGTATACAGTGAGAAGTGGGATGCTGAAATCAAACTTGATTATGTGTTTCCTTCTGGCAGTTTTAAAGATCGAGGGGGAACTACAACCATTTCACAAGCCGTAAAATTAGGCGTTGACCATGTGATTGAAGACTCTTCTGGAAATGCAGGGGCTGCAATTGCACAGTATGCAGCCCATGCAAATATATCGGCTGATATTTACGTTCCTGCATCAGCCAGTGAAGGAAAAATATCTGCAATATCGAAAACTGGGGCCAACGTGATACGAATCGAAGGCGACCGGGAAGATGTAACTGATGCGTGTCTTCGGGCAGTTCAATCGGAACAAGGGTTGTATGCAAGCCATGTGTGGAATCCAGCCTTTCTCGTGGGAACGGCTACATTCGCATTTGAAATTGCAGCCCAACGAAATTGGTCTGTCCCAGACGCGATTGTTGTGCCTATTGGACATGGGACGCTGGCCCTTGGAGCATATCAGGGGTTTTCCCTGTTAGAAGACATCGGGTGGATCGAATCAATGCCCCAAATTTTTGGGGTTCAGGCTGCTGGATATGATCCGATCGCAACGGAATTTAACACAAAAACAACAACCACTCACTCAAATCCTCTGGCAGATGGTATACAAATAAATGACCCTCCTCGAAAAAACCAGATTACAAATGCTATATCTGACACAAATGGAACTGTAATTAGTATCGATGAACCATCGTTGGAGCGATCATTGAACGCCCTACATCAAGCAGGATATTATTGTGAACCCACAAGTGCCGTAGTCTTGGCTGGGCTGCAGAAATACCGTGAATTAGATCACATTGATCAAGGAATGGATGTCCTTCTTGCATTAACTGGGAGTGGCCTAAAAATCAATAAATAATAGACAACTGCACTAATCCGAAGAAGCGATCTTTTTGAAGGATACACACGTTGAGAGATTGCACCTATCCGGTCGGTCTCAACACTCTGGATTTCACCATAGAGATAATGTGTGTACCAGTTGACATCCTCCCATGACGAAAGTCGTGGGCTTTCTCCTGTCCTCATTGTAATCCTTCTGTAATATCCTTAATGCGATCCTTTCCGATGGGATAATTACCGCTCTATATGAACGGGCTCGTCATATCCTCCTCGCACGAGAGGCTTCGCGATGTGGCGTCGAGCACACGGTGGAACTTCGTACCATCCTAATTCAAGGGACCTGTCGAGTTCAGTTGAAATTTTTTGGTCTGCAAATGTTTCACATTCCCGACAGCGAAACCCTTGATCGGCCCCTTGACTCTTCATATTCTTTCCACATGAGGGACATTGGGGATTTTGTTTGGCTGTCTGTTGTAACTCACGGACAGCAAACTTTTCCAATTTTAATGTATTATTGCTAACTTCACCACGTACAGTGATATAATCACCTGGCCGTAACTTTCGGACGTGATCTCGAAATCGTTTGGTCGGCTCGAATGCTGCACATTCTAATGAATGGCCATTATCGGTGATTTCGAAGAAAACGTGGCCTCCCTCTTTTGTTTGTGGTGGTGTCGTTACTTTTCCACTAACCTCATAGGCACGTCCATTGGCTACCGAGTCGAGACTGCTTTGTTGGATATGCATATCGGTACCTTGGTTAGTATAAAACAAGGCCGTTTTAGCGGTCGGTTCACTTTCGATATTTTGAGCGATGGTTTTTACCGCGTGTTTTGAATCACCTCGAATGCCAAATAATACAGGGCCTGGAGTGTGGGGAACACAAACCATTTCATCTTCGCCTCTGTCTATCGTATCCCAGGCGTCTGGATACATATCTTCAGCTGATTGAAAAACAGATCGTTTATTTACTTCCCGGTTTGTACCCCAGTTTGATTCTTTTCGATAGGCTATATACTCATATGTCCAGTCCTCGATTGCATCCCAGGCACCTAGGCTGGCTGTAGCCCCAATTTTCCCTCTTCCGTTCCCCCACTCATGATGACGGATATTTTCATGGTCGAGCAGATTTTCGACCTCCTCGATAGAGAGGTGATCTCGAATGGCAGAACGAGTAAATGAAGCGACTGCTTGGGGAACCTTTGCCGGCTCATCTTCGAACACGACAAGACCTGGATTCGTGTTAGTGTCCGTGGTTACTGCGCGTTTATCAATAATATTGTTGGCGATCATTACTGCCCTATCAGGTGACACGTCAGTATGAATCGCTACGGCTGCATTCCCCCGAGTTTTATGTTCGACACCTGGATTTAGGCGGATTAACAACATTCGTGAGACCGTTCCATACTTTGTGTATTCATTGGCGATTTCGGTCCCCACGAATGTCGTACACATTCCCTCACTTCGTGAATCGGTATCGTCTACTCCTACGACAGTCACAAACACATATAATACACAGAGATATTAACACATTACGAGTCCAATATTGGGGAAGGAGATTCCCTTGGCGGGTTCACTTCTCTATGCCGACTGCTATGCAGCCCGGGACTTTTTTTAGAAAAGACCTCTCTACGTTGTTCTCTTCTGAATTTACGTTGAAGCAGGCCAAAAGGCCCGTCCTTTGGGCAGGGAGGACGTCAACTGAAGTGCTCCTTCTTCCCCCACGGAGTGGTTCTCGGGAGCGTAGCCCTTTCCGATACCCCCAATAGTAAGCTATATGAGACAATCGCCTGCATGCGTCAGATTTTGGCAAAACAAATATAAGGTATGAATCACCTATCTTTCATATATGTCCCGCTCTGCGCTCATCGGCAATATAATGGCCATGTTAGAAGATGCAGGTTTTACTGTTAGTGAGCGGTGTGCCATTCGGCCGAAGAGCTTCGATCTTGCAGCACGGCGGGGAGATGATCTTATCTTAGTCAAAATATTAATGAATATCGATGCGTTTGATGCGCCGACGGGACATGAAATGCGTCGACTTGGTGAGTACCTCCAAGCAACACCATTAGTTATAGGCCTTCGGACCCGAGATGAAGAACTACAATCAGGTGTTGCCTATTTCAGACATGGTGTCCCTGTTTTAAGCCCAAATACTGCGATGGATCTATTTGTTGAAGATGTTCCACCATTGATATATGCTGCTCCTGGTGGCCTCTATGTAAATATCGACAGCAATATCCTGGCCGATAAACGCAAAGAAGAGGAAATGAGTCTCGGGCAACTTGCCACAGAACTCGGCGTGTCTCGTCGGACTGTCTCTAAATATGAAAGTGGAATGAACGCAAGTATTGATGTTGCGTCGAAACTCGAAGAGATATTCGATGAAAACTTGACAGAACCGGTCGATGTTCTTGAAGGGGCAGAAGATGTACGGGATGCTGATCCACCTCCTGATGATCCAACGCCAAATCCCGAAGATGAACAGATTGTTACGATACTAAATCGAGTTGGTTTCACTGTACATCCAACTGTCCGTGCGCCATTTAAAGCTATTAGTGAAGATTCAGAAAACATGGACAATTTACTAACCGGTCATTCAGATCTCACGAAAGCAGCCATCAAACGAGCACGATTAATGAGTTCCTTGGGCGATGTCACCCAAACCAAATCTGTCTATTTCGTCGATGAGGCAAATCGTGAATCTATTAAAGGAACTGCTATTATTGAAAACGAGGAAATCGAAGGTATCCAGGATCCTGATTATCTCCGTGATCTCATTAAAGAACGATCTAAAGCGTGAACTACCCCTGCCGACTCGCCACCAGTAGCTGGCTCCTTGAGGGTGGGACTTCTCTTACACCACGCTAAAATTAGTATCCCAATTCAGCGATCATTCCTTAGCCCCCAGCGTTGTAATTTATTCTAATCCACCAGACAATTCTTCTGTGAGACTTATTGGCGGTAAGTCATAGATGTACTCCCATCGAAGTTCACGATAATAACTGACGTTGCAACCAATGGGACGTTAAACAGTCCCCGAAATAAAGCCACCAGTTCTTACGACGAAGTATAATATAAATGCTGCCGCTAATACCCACTGACCTGGATGGATCTCTTCGGATCGACCTTGGGCAGTCATTACCAGTGGATATGTGATAATGCCCGCTGCGATTCCGTATGCAATTGAAAACGTTAATGGCATGATTGTGATCGTCATACCGGCAGGGAGAGCATATGCTAAGTCATTCCATGCAATTTCTACTACATGCTGAAGCATGATCAATCCGACCATGACAAGTGCGATGTGAGATGCATATATAGGGATAGCAGCGGCGAGCGGGACGAAAACAAGGGATAAGAGAAACAAAACACCAACAACTGCAGCAGTAAGCCCTGTTCTTCCCCCTTCTTCTACACCTGTGGAACTTTCGATAAATGTGGTGACTGTTGATGTACCAAGCATTCCCCCGATCGTTGTCCCAATAGCATCAGCCATGAGTGGTTTATTCATTTCCGGAAGATTCCCTTCTTCATCAAGGAATCCAGCTATTTGTGAGACGCCTGTTAAGGTGCCTGCAGTATCGAAAAAGTCAACGAAGAAGAATGTAAAAATGATTAGCGCAAAACTGAACGCTTCTATACCTTGGAATCCTTGGATGAAAGAGCCGACGAGCGGTGTGATATTGTATTGTGGTGCTGGTAATGACTGTGGTGCAAGCAGTCCTGCTTTAACTAATCCAACGAAGGTGGCTCCCCACCCAATGAGAGATGTCAATCCAATTCCTATAATAATAGATCCTGGGATTCCGTTTGCGTACAACATTATCGTAATAAACAGGCCGACAACTGAAACGATAGCAATCGGATCCGAAGCCACATTCCCTAACTGAACAAGCGTCGCTTTATCGTTCACTACGATATGCATCTCTTGGAGTCCAATAATGGTGAGAAATAATCCGATGCCAGTCCCGACAGCGAACTTCACAGGTTCAGGAAAGAGTTGGATAATGTATTCGCGTGCGCCGATTGCAGTAAGAATAATGAATATTACTCCCTCAACAACCACAGCGGCAAGGGCGGTTTGCCATGGTATTCCCATTTGGCCTACAACAGTAAACGCAAAAAATGCGTTCAAAGCAAGACCAGGAGCAAGTGCAAAAGGCCGATTTGCATAGAAGGCCATTATAAATATAGCGATCGCAGATGAAAGAATCGTCACCACCGCAAGCATTTGTTCAATTTCCGTCGCCGTCGTGCCGGGAATATCTTTTATAGCAAACGATAAAATATCAGGATTTACCACCACGATATACGACATGGCAAGAAATGTTGTTATTCCAGCAACAACTTCAGTTCTGAAATC
This sequence comes from Halobacteriaceae archaeon, assembly GCA_042218485.1. Lineage (GTDB taxonomy): Archaea > Halobacteriota > Halobacteria > Halobacteriales > Halobacteriaceae > JBDGRB01. The sequence goes on from JBDGRB010000316.1 coordinate 14,682, forward strand.
TGTATTATGCTCTTCTAATTCAAAATAATTTATCAGTGATTCCTTCAGATCCATAATACACGTATAAGGATAATTATTCTCATTATTTAATTCTTAATATCCAAAATTATACACGATTATGGATAAATCTCCCATAACTCTTCTACACTACCGTAATTAATTGCGGTTAGAACAGAGGTGAAAGCTTCTGACTGTTCGTGAACCAGCTTTAGTTGAATCTCCAACGAAAGGAATTTTCGACCTCTAGGGGGTGAAAGGTTCTCAAACTTGAATGAAAGATGTAACAGGGGCATCCGTTCGCTGGCGGGCTCGTTCAAGCCCTTGATCTCCAGCAGCTATTAACGCAAATACCCCGATCACTGTTGCTCCGCTTATATCTACTATTTCGAGTAAAATTTCCTGGGTTTCACCTGATCGGATTAAATCATCAACAATTAATACGTTATCAGATGTTGTGAGAAGATTTGTCGGGAGATAATATGTTAATTCTATACCAGAATCAAACCGTTCGCGTGCCTCGATAAAGTCTTCAACAGCTGTTTCCTTGGATTGTTTTGCATAGGCACACTTTGCATCGAAATATCGTGCAAATGCCGAAGCAAGTGTTATTCCATCAGTTGCTGCAGTTAAAATTACATCTGGTGAGGAAAAATTATCCGAGTCCGCTATAATCACAGCCAGAACGTCTAATAGCGATTGATCAAATACAATTTTTGTATTATCAATGTATCCCTCATCATCAATACGAACGCGGTTTTGGACTTCGGTTTTCAGGAAAGCTTCACCTATTTCTTGAATAATTCGGTCAGCACGATCAATTCCTGGGAGGACATAGCCATTCACATAGCGGTTAAGGTCCCCCGAAGGAATTCCAGTTTCTTCGGATAGTTCTTCGTATGTTCTTTTCTCTTTGAGTAATCGGAGAATGCGAACCGCATATAATTGACGAGAGGCTTTCTGTAACCGATTCATGAATTTCCATCTCTACTCCATGATTGGAAACATTCTGATATCAATATTTGGATATATTTAACATTTACATCAGTAACTGCTCTGCATTTAATATGGTTCCTGTTTTAAATTGAGTAAATAAGCAATAAGATTTGTACTGAGATGGAGTAGTGGCGTAATTATCACGACCGTAAGCAAGATTTCAAAGGTGAAAATTTTCCCGAACCAATTGGGAACGATTATCCCTGTAAATAGAAGCGATCCTATAACGAAATCCAACTGATCAATGAGTAAAAACGACTCGCCACGATCTTTACCGAGAAGACGCTTGATGAAGGACGCCACGATGTCACCTAACATGGCACCAGTAGGTAACGTAATTGTCACTATTAGGGGTAATTTTGGAAGCTGAATTAAAGATACATCAAGTAGATTATGCATTTGATTTTGGAATAGTCCGAGAAGTATACCTGCCATAATGCCACCTATTGTTCCTCGCCATGTCTTCCCATCTCCTAATATTCGTTTTCCGCACCACTTCCGTCCACTATCTATAGGTTTTCCCCCACCAACGAGAACAGCAATATTATTTGGGAGATATGCCGGCAACATCACCCAGATTGCTCGGACTACAACCGATCCTAGGGACATTATCATATTGTTTCTGAAATTCACTTTTATAAAAACCGTTCTAGTATTCCGTGAACCACCTCAGGGTCACTCCCCACGGCACTCGGCCTGTTCCGCCTGTTGATCTGTCTCATAATGGCGGACGATTTCGATTTTCTAGTCGGACTTGACAAATGATAAGGCTTTAGCAAGATTATTGAAAGGTATGATTCCTCCGATAGCGAGACGATTCGTTGCCGGAGAAACACCGGAAACAGCCCTTGAACATACGAAAGATATCAATTCGCAAGGGATTGTTGGAATCTTAAATTTGCTCGGCGAACATTACCATGACCGTCAACCAGCAAAAGATGATCTGAATGCATATTTAGATCTTATCGAGACGATTGATGATGAAAATGTCGACGCATGTATTTCAGTTAAACCCTCTCAATTAGGTTTGGAAATTAGTGAGGATTTCTTCAGTGATAATTTATATCGTATTGTTGAACATGGCGATGAACATGGGGTCTTTGTCTGGATTGATATGGAAGATAGTGATACAACAGATGCAACACTTGATGGATTCGAATCTGTAACGAGGGAATT
>JBDGRB010000142.1:0-12947 GCA_042218485.1 Halobacteriaceae archaeon
TCTAAACCCCAATACCGATATAGCGGTAATCCAAGCCGTTTTGCAACAAGATCGTGACAGGCAATACTAACTGCGCAACGGGCCGCTGGGTTATCACGGACTGTTGTAAATAAATTTTGTTCGATTTTTCCGAGATTATTGATATCATCTATTTGTTCGACCTCCTGTAATAACGAGGGTAATACCGCTTCAACTGTCTCTATTGTCTCACCATAATATGAAGAAGGGGCGGCCCCACCGATTCCAACGGTTCCGCCTTCATCTTCAATTTTTACGATGATGTTCTCTGCTGTTTTTTGAGTGCCCCGGGCAATAGTAAACGGATACTCAAGCGGTAATGAAATTCGTTCAAATTCCGTGTTCATACTATATCACTAAAAATCTCTGATATATTAAACCGAATTGGATCAGTGGCTGGTGTGTCGATAGCCTGACTATAAGTCTTTATCTGTTCACGGGCCTGGGTATCTGACTCGATATCTTGGGTATTCAGAGCACCTGCAACGACTCGAGAATCACTAACCGGCCGAGCGAATTCCTCGTATAATGAAACGTATTCCGAAATCGGCGGAAGTTCTTGATCATAGCCATGAACTGATGTCCGACCAGCGGTATGACATAATACCAGTTTGTCAGGCATCGCCCCGTGTACAATTCCACACGTGACAGCTGAATATGCTGGATGGACGATACTTCCCTGTCCTTCCACAAAGAGATAGTCATAATCATTACCACGCTCAAGGATCATTTCTTCGACTGAACCAGCTGTAAAGTCACTAATTACTCGATCAACAGGGTTTCCCCATCCTTCGATCATAATGCCCGTTTGGCCAGTCGGGATGACTGCTGCGCTGATGTCTCGAGATTTGGCTTCTTCGAGCAATTCCATCGTCGTAGTCATTTTACCAACTGAACAATCAGTCCCGACGGTTAGTATCACCTCAGCCTCAACAGAATCGGCAACCCCATCACTGACACCAATATCCTCGTGCGGTTTTCGAACATCCCAAATTTCGCAATTATTTTCGGCAGCCAATTCACGGAATTCTTCATCCTCTTGTAAAAAATAGTGTAATCCAGAGATCACATCACACCCTCGCTCAAGCGCAGATCGAACATCGGGACGCCATGATTCATCAAATCCACCGCCGATCGGAGCAATCCCAATAATTAGTGCATCAACGGGCTCAGATATCGCACTCATACTAGAGACGATCGGCGCATCTTGGACATCAGGTAAGTAATGAGATACCTGCGAATGATCGTTATCCCGATCTAATACGCCGACAACGTCATGATCAGCATACCGTAAAATCCCGACAGCGGTTTTCGCCCTATCAGGAAATTTTTCGTGGGCAAGTAATGCAACTCTCATATATTGCGATACGTGTCTGAGATCATCTAAATTACTCGGAGTTTGATGGTCCAGAATTCATTATGAGCTTCTCGAAGAGCCTCTTTTGGGTCGCCAGTTACATCCACGGTCGCTGTTGTATCAACATCGAAATTTGATAATAATTGATGATGGCCGACAAGGATTACAGTATCATCTTTGAAAGAACTCAATAGCTCTTTGGCCTCAGTGAGATGATCACTGATTTGTTCTTCCCGCCGTCGTTCAAATCGTTTCTGCGAAAATCCTCCCTTCGAGTGCTTATTATCAATATTTGAATTGAACCCTTCAATCCGCTTACACTCCCCGTGCTCATACCGACCAACTGCAAAAATATCCGAACGGATTAATCCGAATGTGTAAGCTCCAGTTGGCTCGAACCATGACCGCTCAAACGAAAATGTATTGTCCTGAGTAACAAATGTATCCGGAGATCTGGCGGGAGTTAACGTTAATTCAATAAGTGACATATTATCCAAAAAGACCACACAGGGAGTTGCGCGGCGAATTAACTCGACCCGATTACCGACACGAGAACGTACAATCTCTGGGATATCATCAATTATCATGGTCGTGATAAGCTCCTCATCAGTGGCATTATATGATGTTAATCGATCCAAAACTTTCTCCAGTTGATCACCGCGTAACTCATACTGATCTCGAAACGAAAGTGTCGTCTCCTGTGATTCCGCTCGTTGGACCCTGTCTTCTAATTCAGTAATCCGATCTTCCAGTCGATTAATGGTTTCTTCAGCTTCCTGTTTCGCTCGAGTCGCCTCCTTGCGTCGTTGTTGTTCTGCTTCGAGTTGATTTTGCAGTTGGTCTCGCTCCTCCTGTAGTTCCGATATTTTATTTTTAAGCTCTGCCTTCCCCAGCAGCTCATCTAACATATGAAGTACATTCTATGACAAGCTACTAAATTCCCAGTATTTATATCAAATTTCTCCAATTATTGAACGGTGCATAGTTGCATCAGTTGCTGGGCACGATCAGATTTCGCCAAAAATACCTCTTTTAATTCGGGAGGATGACTAATTCGTGTTGCATCCAGGATGGATTGAGGAAGGCCAAGCGTTCCCTCCGAAATATCATCGGCTCCCTGAACCGGAAAATGAGTTGAATCAAGTTTCATTATCAGCGGGTTATCAATACGTTCAATTCCTTCCCCAGACGCATAGAGTTCTTTATTCATTTGTTCGTGGCGAGACTGCTCAATGACTGCAGATTGTCCATCATATGGCTGGACATAGAGACGTCCAAGATAGTAGCCAGTTGAGAAGTCCTCAAACATGTGTGCTACACTCTCACATGCTAATACAAAAATCTTCGGCCAAGGATTTATACCGTCGTGCAATCAGTGTCATACACCCAGCAGACACCCTTTTCAACGCTGAGCCCTATATTCAGATAAGAACATGGATTCTGGGGCGTTACTTGATCTTTTAGGGAATGAAAATCGTCGCCGAATTTTACGGTTATTATCTCATAAACCCTGCTATGTTACTGAAATAAGTGAATATCTAAATCTAAGCCCCAAAGCAGTAATCGACCATCTCCAGAAACTCGAAAATGCTGGAATTATCGAAAGCCGAGTTGATAACCAGCGACGCAAATATTTTCGTATTTCGCGAAATATGCGGTTGGAAGTCAATGTCTCCCCCCACAGTTTTGCAATGAAAAGCGCATATCCAGCGAGTGCAAGTCTTGATTTAGGGCGGTGTAGTCATTTACAAATCGACATCAATTTCGATAAAAATAGTGATATCCCGAAAATGGTAACCGAATTAAAGGAATTAGAAGAACTTGAACGAGAACTATCCATGGCTCAACGATGGGTGCAAGGAAGGATTGCCGATATTCAATCGACATTAAGTGAGGAATTCGGAGCCGATAATGGCCAAATCTATACCCAAATTCTCGAATCTCTAAGTGACGGCCCAAAGGAAGCCGAAACGTTAATCGAAGAAAAAGACCTCCCTGAACCAGTTGTGTATAATGCTATCGGTAACCTACAAGAGCGAGGCCTCATTCACAAAACCGATCGGGGATGGCAACTTGGGTAGTGATTTTCTATTTATCGTAAAGATTCGGAAACCAGGTTTTCTATTCGAATTCCTCGATTAATGCAGGCACGACATCGAAGAGATCACCGACAATGCCATAATCGGCAATATCGAAAATCGGAGCATTTGGATCTGTATTGATAGCGATGATTGTATCGCTCCCTTTCATTCCAGCAACATGTTGAACGGCTCCCGATATCCCAATTGCAATGTATACATCGGGTTGGACCTTTTTTCCCGATTGACCAACCTGTCTGTTCTTCGGTAACCATTCATTATCTACAATTGGTCGTGAAGCCGATAATGTTGCGCCGGTAACGTCAACTAGTTCTTCGATTAATGAGAGATTTTCTTCCTCTTCGATACCACGCCCAATGCTGATTAGGAAATTTGCTTCACTAATATCAACGTCACCACCGCCAACTTCTTCGAATCCAGTTACTGTGGTGCCTAATCTCGATTCATCGATTGTCATATCAACTGCGTTGATGGTGGCATCACCAGAAGCTTCTACCGGTGGCCATTCACCACCACGGATAGTGACAAGGGCAGTATCGGATTCGATTGATACTGTTGTCTCAACTTTCGAACCATACATTTCCCGTGTTACGGAAAGTTGGTCCGTATAGTTGAAATCAACAGCGTCCGTGACCAACGGAATGCCTAAAGATATTGCGGCTGCAGGCGCATAATCAAGTCCGTTCACACTATTCGGAAGTAAAATATAATCTGGATCGAGGTTGTCGTATAATTGCTCGATGGCTTGTAAATAAACGCCATGGTTGAATTCTTCTCCATATGAAACAGTATGAACTGTGGATACGCCCTCACGATTCAATTTTTCGCTAAACGTATCGACGTCACCGCTTATTACACCGACATGCAGGTCACCCTCAGTTGCATCAGCTAATTCGTTTCCAGCCGCAAGTAACTCATAACTGACATCACGAATATCTCCTCGGCGATGTTCTGCTATGACTAAAATATTGCTCATTATTCAGTCACCCCCCGTTCCCGTAGCAAATCAGCTAATTGTGAAGCTTGTTCTTCAGGGTCCCCTTCAAAATATGTTGTGTCACTCTCCGTTTCCGGTTCATATAGTGATGTTAGTGTCAACTTTGGGCTGATTGTTTCTTCCTCAATGCTAATATCCGAAAGGTCATAAGTTGCAATCTCTTTTTCTTGAGCCTGTCGTATGCCCCGTAAACTTGCGTAACGTGGCTCATTAATTCCTGTCTGAATTGTTAATACCGCTGGAAGATCGACCTCGGTAATCTCTTCAACACCACCCTCAAGTTCACGCCTTACTGTTGCGGATCCAGTATCGAAATCCGCATCCAAACCGTTCACAACAGCTGCCCATTCGTAATCGATTTTTTTCGCTAATGCAACACCTGTCGCTCCAAAACTGTCATCGTTTGCTTGCACACCTGACAAGATCAAATCCGGGTCTTCTTGTTGGACAACCGTGGCAAAAATTTCGGTTTTTGTTTCGATATCAAGTAAATCTCGATTCAATTCCTCATCCCAAATTCGAATCGATCGATCAGCTCCTTTCGCTAACGCCATTCGAATCGTCTCTTCGGCTCGTTCCGGTCCAATTGTTACCGTAACGACCTCAATGTCTTCATTTGATTCGGAGAGTTGAACAGCTTCTTCGATTGCATAATCATCCCATTCATTTAGGTCATATTGTAGATATCGCTCATCGATACGATTATCGGCAATCTCAAAATCCTCCTCTACTTCAGCAACCTCTTTTACCATGACCAAAATTTTCATAGAGAAATATCCCTTCTCACTGAGGTAAATAGTTTCGAAAATGCCAACAAATCCATTCGTATACTGGGTAGCGATCCTGTATCGATTTCGTTCAATCAATTAAATATATAGATTATCACTAAAATCAGATCGCGTCACATCAAATTTCATCTTCACTATCATTTTCATCAGGAAGTGTAATTAAATTTTCACGCCCGATCCGTAACTTATTTATCTGACCTTCTTCCTCCATCGATGATAGTAATTGAGATACTTTTGCGTTGGACCACTTAGTTTCCTCAACGATATTTGATTGTTTCATCCGTCCGCCATGTTGTTTCAATAATTGTTCTATTCGCTCTTCATCGCTTAACAATTCAGGATCAACTGATTCGATATCCTGATCAGGTTCTTGAGTGATCGTCGTATCAGTCTGATCAGGTTCACTTTGGGTGGAATTGGTACTTGGACTAGACATAAATATACGGCCCCGTCGTAACCAAATATACACACCCAACCCACCACCTATCAAAGCAATAAAAATCCCTGCGCCGTAGACGAACCCAATCGGTGAAAATCGTGGAGGAGTTTGTTCCTGATTTGAGATATATACTATTGCTGGCTCTTTCGCACTAAATGTTTGAGGACCAACCCACGTGATCACGCCACCTGACACTTTTGTCGAAGGTGACACGCTGTGGACGTTATATCCCGATGGTGGATAAAACCGTAGTATCTGGTGTTGCTTGAGTTGCCACTGATCACCAAATGCATCTCCCACTTGAATTTCAGTGCCAGAAACTTGAGCAAAATTCGTCCATACAAACGTTAAGGATAAAATCCCTGTTGCGTTAGCAGTTGCATTTTTCCCGTGGGCGATTATCGAGGACACTCTCGATATATTTTGAATATGCATCGATCGTCCTGTTCGATTTTCTGCTTTTCTCGCAGCCTGTCGAAACGTATTGATAGAAAATCCAAAATTAGCTTCTCCAGACTTGAATCGCTTTGCTAGCCGATCAAAGGCAGCCGTTTCGTTCCGCGACGATAAATTGAAATGCATGGAAATATTCCACAACGCATCGCCATCTTGTTGAATATGAATTTCTATCACCAGTCGCGGTTCTTGGTCGACAGCAGACAGGTTGCCACCAGCAGGTACTAAAAATGCTGGAAAAATTAATATAAGAAGTAGTACCCTGATGGCATGCCCTCGCATACTTCATTCCTGAACGGTCTGTTGCAAAAACCGTTCCGATTCTTCAGTCATTTCCATTCGTTTCAAAATAACTTCGCATTGCTTTTATTTATTCCCAAGCCTATCAAAGCACATGAATCGCCTCATCGCTGGTTTATGTGTTTGTATTCTGCTTACCAGCGTAGGGCCAATTCATGCAACATCTACGATCGACAATATCGGGATTACACGACACACGAACACGACAAATTCCTTAGGATTAGAGATGGTCGCTAAATCCGGATTTTCGAACGGGAAATTCGATCTCGTGGGTGCTATCAATATTCAATTTTCAAGTGTGAAGGTTCAAATGCTGTATTTTACGGTAGAAGAAAAATTACAATCAGCAGATACACCGGCAGCAAAGCGGGAAATACTCACAAATGCAATAAATGAAATTGAAGAACAAATCAATACCTTACTAAGGGAAGAACAGCAGGCCCGAACGGCATTTATTAATGGATCAATAGATATCACTGAATATAGCATCATTTTAGGGAAAATTGATGGTAAAGCGGATCAAATACATCAGATTTTACAGCAACTGGACAGTTTAGCAGAAAACGTTCCGAACACAGGTGAAGTTAAGGCAAAAATTAGATTTTTGGAGTCAAAATTGGTGAGTTTGCGAGGACCTATTCGATCAACGCTTGCAAAGATAGTCGTAGGTAGCCATAAGAACGAACGTATATCAATCGCAGTTTCTCCGAAGGGGGTCGTGCTGACGACGATAGAAAATGGCCAATTTATTCATGAGGCATATAGAAGCGATCATTTTGATCCAGGACCAGATAATTTCACGCTGTCAGATGCAATAACTCGTGTCAAAGAACTATATCCATGGGGATGGGAAAATGCTGCTGGACCGAGTATCATTGGATTAAGTGGCTCAGTATATCTCATTCGGATGAGTCACGGACATGGTTCCGTAGAAACGTATTTAGATGGAACAACAGGTCATATTTATCGTGAATTTCAGTTCAAATCACTTTCTGGAATCCCTATACAAAACACAATAACGAAATCAAAGAAGGGATTGAAAATTTATGTTAATACCACATATCCTGGTGGCCCGCTACAAATTCGATTGACGAACGGTAAAGGTAAATTGCTTACAGGAGTCGTCCGAATAAACAATACGGTTATCGGCAACACAGTTAATGGAAGATTGTGGACGCTCTATCCATACAGTCAATTTACCCTTCATGTAACTTATGAGAACACCACGATATCTATTTCCCTCCCTCCAAAATGAGATCAAAGGATATACTATATTTGGTTATAATTTACTCTCCCAAAATCTCAATATTAACGTACAAAGTATAATCGAGACCGACCTCACATCGACTCGTCTTTTTTCACGTCGGCAACAGTCGTGATTGCTATATTTGGACTATACCACGGTCCCATCGTTTGATGCGTAAATTCCGTAAATCCTGCCTTTCGAAACATATGATCAGCTTCCGATTTATTATAGAATAGCATTATCTTATCAGCTATCCATTTGAAAAGGGTATTCGACGGTTCATGGGGACCAACTATCAACACTTGCCCACCGGAATTCGTCACCCGCCGAAGCTCAGCCAAGGTTTCTATTGGATTTGGCCAATATTCGATTGAACCAGAAGACCACACGATATCAAAGCTATCAGATGGAAATGGGAGACGCTCCGCATCGCCGAGAATCAGTGGGAGGAAGTCGTATGTGTCGAGTCGCTTTTGAGCCTGGTGCAGTTGGTGGATACTTTGATCTAATCCATACACCTCAGAAGAATATTGGATCAACGCTTCTGTCGCAAACCCTGTGCCACATCCAACATCAAGAATAACAGGATCCGCTGGAATATCTAACATCTCAATTGCTTCCGATCGCATCTCTTCAGTCCATATATATGGATTGATAGTGTCATACACGCGGGAAAGATATTTATAAAAAATGCGTGCCCGCTGTTTATCTTCAAGTAGACCCATTATTTAGTATAGAGTACCGAATTTCATATGTAAGTGTCTTTTCGAAGCCATTTGCCTTGACGTGTTGAGAAAATTTCGCAATACCCTTATACACACCTTTCTATGTTCCGGGTGGTGACCAATGCCGAGTCAAGAGGTTCTTGAACGGATAAAAGATGCTGAGTCAGAGGCCGAGAGTATCATTGCGGAAGCAAAAGAAGAGCGTGACGAGCGTATTTCTGAAGCGAGGGCACGAGCTGCCGAACTCCGCGAAGAGGCTGAAGAAGAAGCAAAAATACTGCAAGAAAAGCGGATGGCGAAAGCTCGGAGAGAAATCCAACGAGAACGAGAGGAAATCCTCGAGCAAGGAAGGGAAGAGCGGGAGCAATTGCAAAACGAGGCTGAATCACACTTCGATAAAGCAATTGAATATATCTTAGACGAATTTAAGGAGGAGGTTCATGCTCAGACCTGAACGAATGAGCAAAGTCTCGGTGACGGGGTCTCGCCCGATTATGACGGATGTCATCGAGGCGATTCACGATTTGAATCTTGTTCATCTCAGCGAGTATGGCGGTGAATGGGAAGGTTTTGATCAAGGAAATCCATATTCTGAGGCAGATGAGTTATCGGAAAAACTCGTTACTGTTCGATCATTAAAGTCGATCTTAGATATCTCTGAAGATGATGCAGGTCCAACGCGAATCGTAACTGACGAAGCTCTACAAGAGGATCTCGAATCGATTCGACAGGAGGTAAACGAATTAGATGATCAACGATCTACCGTCGAAGATCAAATCCGAGATGTTGAAGAGCAAATAGCCGCAATGGAGCCATTCACCGAGTTGGGGATCGATTTAGACCTACTTCATGGCTATGATTCACTTGAGGTTGTCGTGGGGAAAGGATCCACTGACGCCGTCGAGGATGCTCTACAGTCAACATCAGGAATACGCACCTATGAAATTATGACGGGTGGCGAAACCATTGCTATTTTTGTGTATCCCGAAGGAGACACAACAAACGTTCTGGAGGACGCCCTCGTTGGCGTTGATTTCGAGCAGTTAGAAATTCCTGATGCTGAAGGTTCCCCAGATACATATCTGGAAGAATTGGAGCATGAGCGTGAGGTTTTAGTCTCGAAACTCAATAGTATTGAAGACCAACTCGAAGAACTGCGTCTTGAACATGCAGGGTTTCTTCTCGCAGCAGAAGAAAAATTATCCATCAAAGTCCAAAAGAAAGAAGCTCCGTTACAATTTGCAACTACTGAAAATGCATTCATTGCAGAAGGATGGATCCCAACCAATCAGTATGCAACGTTGGTGGAAAAACTACAGGAAACAGTCGGTGACCGCGTCGAAATCGAAGAACTCGAACGTGCAACATATACACCCTCGCATGGCCATGAATCAGAAGCTGTCACCGACGGGGGTATCGAAGATATAGCCGATGATGAACCACCGGTTGTTCAGGATAACCCAAACGTCTTGAAGCCATTCGAATTGTTGGTCGAAACGATTAATCGTCCACGATATTATGAACTTGACCCGACTGTAATTCTATTTCTTACATTTCCTGCATTTTATGGCTTCATGATCGGTGACTTCGGATATGGGATCCTCTATACTGCTATTGGATATTGGTTATGGACAGACTTCGACAGTGATGCATTCCGAAGTCTTGGTGGGATTGCAATGTGGGCTGGTGGGTTTACGATGTTGTTTGGAATCTTATATGGTGAAATATTCGGCTTTCACTTTATCTCGAAATATTTCTGGCAAGGGCTTATTGGCCTCAGTAGTGCGCCAATGCATAAAGGATTACATGCCATTCAATTTGCGCAACTATGGCTGACATTAAGTATATTGCTTGGATTAATTCATTTAACCGTCGGGTGGGTATTTGGATTCATCAATGACAAGGTCGCCCATGGAACAAAGGAAGCAATCTTGGAGGACGCTTCCTGGATATTTTTAATGATCGGAATATGGATCTGGATCTTCAGTAAGCATGGCCAGTCACAAAAACCTGAATTCCTCTACACGGTGTTTGCTGGCAAACCCGTCCCGCTTGGCTTTGAGGGATTCCCACCCATTGTTGGCATTGCTGGACTGGTGCTTGGATTAATTGGCCTGGTATTAATTATCGCAGGTGAGGGTGGCGTTGGATTCCTCGAAAGTCCAAACACACTCGTTAATGTCATCTCATATACACGGATAGCCGCAGTATTACTTGCGAAAGCAGGCATGGCGTATGTCGTAAATTTACTTGTGTTTGGCGCCTACCAGAAACATCACGAAATCCACTTTATGCTTTCTTCGGGGACTGCCCCCCATGGTGCTGAGGTTATTTTCCCAGGTATCGTCCACGGTTCGATTGTCGGCGCCATTGGAGGATTTGTTATCCTTATCGTTGGGCATCTATTAGTATTGGCCCTTGGCGTGACGAGTGCAGGTCTACAGGCAGTTCGTCTTGAGTACGTCGAGTTCTTTAACAAGTTTTATGATGGCGGTGGCTCGAAATATCAACCGTTCGGACAACGAAGAACATACACTACAGAGGATTAGTAATCTATGATATTAGAAGTGCTTAGTCAAATTTCGACCCTTGGTGCATTGCTAGCTCAACAAACCGGACAAGCGGCTCCTGCAATTCCAAAAGAAGCGGCCGCTGCATTAGCTGTTGGACTGGCTGCTTTTGGCGCAGGATATGCAGAGCGGGGCATCGGTGCTGCAGCAGTTGGGGCTATCGCAGAAGATCGAGAACTCTTCGGTACAGGATTGATTATGACGGTTATTCCTGAAACGTTGGTTATCCTCGCCTTGGTCGTAGTGTTCGTAATCTAACGACGGCTATTAACTTACTAATCAATGAGTCTTGAAACGGTTGTAGAGGACATTCGCAACGAGGCCAAGGAGCGCCGCAAAGAGATTCTGGAAGAAGCCGAACAAGAGGCAAATGAAATATTAGAAGAAGCGAAAAAAGACGCAGCAGAGACACTTGCATCCGCCGAAGAAGAGGTATCAGAAGAAATAGAACAAGAACGCGAACAACGGCTCTCAAGTGCGAAACTTGAAGCCAAACAAATGCGTCTTGAGGCGAGACGTGATGCACTTGATGAAGTCAAGGAGGCGATCGAAGAACGGATTGCTGCTCTTGAAGGAGATGAGCGAAGAGAATTGACACAAGAGTTGATCGAAACAGCTAGTGATGAATTTGATGAAGAAGCAATTGTGTATGGTCGGGAAGAAGACACAGAGTTACTGCAATCTATATTAACCGACTATGATGACCTTTCGTATGGCGGAACAAGAGAGTGTCTTGGTGGAGTTATCGTGGAGGGAGAACAATCCCGAGTGCGTATTAACAATACCTTCGACTCGATTCTTGAGGAAGTCTGGGAGGACAACCTCAAGGACGTGAGCGACATATTATTTGACAACCAATGAGTGCAGAGGCATCCAATTTCGAATATGTAACAGCACGAGTGAGAAATCGACGGGCTATGCTATTCGATGAAGAGGAGTATAATAACCTCCTTCGAATGGGGACTGGTGAAATTTCACGATTTATGCAGGAAACCGAATATGATCGAGAGATTGATGCCCTTGCCTCCCGTCATTCAGGTGTTGACTTAATTGAATATGCACTGAATCAAAATCTTTCTCGTCACTTTGATGATCTCTTACGGTGGAGTGAAGGCAAATTATATGATCAAGTCGCCCGATATCTCCGAAAGTTCGATGCGTGGAATATAAAAACAGCCCTTCGAGGCGTATATACCAATGCAGATGCTACGGAGATTAGTGATGATTTCATTGCGGCTGGCGAGTTTTCGGAAACGCGACTTGAGCGGTTGCAAGCTGCTTCAGAAATTGAAGAAATAATCGATATCCTCGATGACACAATATTCAGCGATGGGCTCGAAGCAGCATATGAGGATTATGAAGAATCTGGATTATTGGTACCGCTGGAAAACGCAGTCGATCGAGCGTATTATGAGAATTTAATTGATCAAACCTCACCTGGAAGCCAAGACAGAGCAACTGAACTCTATGTCGAATTTCTCCAAGCAGAAATTGATTTCCGAAATGTTCGCAATTCATTTCGAATTGCTCGGAGCGGTGCTGATATCGACCCCGCTGAATATTATATCGAAGGTGGCCAATTATTTACCCGAGCTGAACTTCGCCAATTAATTTCGAATATTGATGAAATGATTTCATTTTTACGTGACAGTCAATATGGTGATGAACTCTCGGAAGCCCTCGAAGAAGTTGATGACACAGAATCACTGATGGGATTTGAACATGCATTGGAATCCGCACTGCTCAAGTACTCTGATCACTTATCCCATGTATATCCTCTTTCGGTATGTCCTGTCTTGGCATTTATCCTGGCAAAGGAACGAGAAGTAAATAACATTCGTGCAATTGCACGGGGACGTGAAGCAGGATTGTCCCGAGAGGAAATCGAAGAGGAGCTGGTACAGTTATGACACAGGAAATTGCAGTTGTCGGCAGTCCTGAATTTACGACGG
>JBDGRB010000142.1:12957-15495 GCA_042218485.1 Halobacteriaceae archaeon
TCAGGAAATTTCGAAACGTGGAAGAAGAACAAAAAGATGAGCAACTCGATGGGGCCGTCGAAGAACTTCTGCAAGATGGGAATGTCGGCATCCTCATCATGCATGATAACGATCTCTCATATCTTTCACGGCAGATTCGATCCGAAGTCGAAACGAGTGTTGAGCCGACTGTTGTTACCATTGGTGAAGGCAGTCAAAGTGGTCTTCGCGAGCAAATTCGGCGAGCAATTGGAATTGACCTCTTAGCTGAGGAAGAAGGTGAATCAGAATGAGCCAAACAGAGCAAGTTACACAAGACACACAGAAAGGCACAATCATACGCGTCAGTGGTCCGGTAGTTACAGCAACCGGGCTTGAGGCAAAGATGAATAACGTGGTATATGTTGGTGAAGAAGGACTCATGGGTGAAGTAATCGAGATCGAAGGTGATGAAACAACGGTCCAAGTCTATGAAGAAACCTCGAATGTCTCACCAGGAGAGCCAGTAGAGAATACCGGAAATCCCCTTACTGTCGACTTAGGGCCGGGAATATTATACTCCATCTATGATGGAGTGCAACGGCCGCTCACCGAACTTGAGGAGTCAATGGGTGCATTCCTTGATCGCGGTGTCGATGCTCCTGGTATTGACTTAGAGGCAACGTGGGAGTTTGAACCATCTGTTGAGGAAGGAGATAGCGTTGAACCTGGTGACGTTGTGGGGACCGTTGACGAAACGAAAAGTATTGTTCATCGAATAATGGTTCCACCTGATTTTGACGGTGGAACAGTAACGACCGTTCGGTCAGGTGCTCATACCGTCGATGAAGCGATTGTGGAGTTAGACAGTGGTGAAAATGTGTCTATGCACCAAGAGTGGCCTGTACGGCAAGCCCGCCCGACAGTAGAAAAACAAACACCGAGACAACCTCTTATCACAGGACAACGCGTCCAGGATGCTCTGTTCCCTCTAGCGAAGGGTGGCACAGCTGCGATTCCAGGACCGTTTGGAAGTGGGAAAACCGTAACCCAGCAACAATTGGCAAAATGGTCAGATGCAGACATTGTGATATATATTGGCTGTGGAGAACGCGGGAATGAAATGACGGAGGTTATCGAAGACTTCCCTGCACTCGACGATCCACAGACAGGAAACCCGCTCATGGCTCGAACCTGCTTGATTGCTAATACATCAAATATGCCGGTAGCTGCGCGTGAATCATGTATTTATACCGGTATTACAATCGCAGAATATTTCCGCGACATGGGATATGATGTCGCGTTGATGGCTGATTCAACTTCTCGGTGGGCGGAAGCAATGCGTGAAATTTCCTCACGTCTCGAGGAAATGCCAGGCGAAGAGGGTTACCCCGCATATTTGGCGTCCCGCCTCGCTCAATTCTATGAACGAGCAGGGTATTTTGAGAATATCAACGGCCGTGAGGGGACAATTTCAGTCGTCGGTGCAGTGAGCCCACCAGGTGGAGACTTTTCAGAACCAGTCACGCAGAACACGTTACGCATTGTAAAAACGTTCTGGGCATTGGACTCAGATCTTGCCGAGCGGCGACACTTCCCTGCGATTAACTGGAACGAATCGTATTCACTATATAAGGAACAATTGGATCCATGGTGGGAAGAAAACGTCGCTGAGGATTTCCCAGAGTTACGACAATGGATGGTAGATATACTTGATGAAGAAGATGAACTTCAGGAGATCGTTCAGTTGGTCGGAAAAGATGCCCTTCCCGAGGATCAACAACTCACACTAGAAGTCGCTCGATACATTCGAGAAGCGTTCCTTCAGCAGAACGCATTACATGAAGTAGATACGATGTGTGAGCCGGAAAAGACATACCGCATGATGGAAGCTATCAAGACCTTCAACGATGAAGCATTCGAGGCATTGGATGCCGGTGTCCCAGTTGATGAGATTCAAAGTATCGATGCAGCACCTCAGTTGAATCGGATGGGGACAACTGCAGAATGGGAGGAATTCATCGATGAGCTTGAAGAAAAAATAACAGAACAACTGCGAGATCTCTACCAATGAAAGAATACCAAACTATAACCGAAATCAGTGATCCGCTTATCTTTGTTCGAACAGAAGAACCAATTGGCTACGATGAAATCGTCGAAATCGATGTTGGTGATGGAGAAACTCGCCAAGGACAAGTACTGGAATCGAGTTCGGATCTCGTCGTAATTCAAGTGTTTGAAGGGACACAGGGTCTTGATAGAGATGCATCCGTTCGTTTCTTGGGCGAGACGATGAAAATGCCAGTTACAGAAGATTTGCTTGGACGAGTTCTTGATGGATCCGGGGATCCAATTGATGGTGGTCCTGAAATCGTTCCTGATGAACGACGAGATATTGTTGGATCACCAATAAATCCGACTGCGCGTGAATACCCTGAAGAGTTTATTCAAACGGGCGTAAGCGCAATCGACGGCATGTTAACTCTCGTGCGGGGTCAAAAATTACCTATTTTCTCAGCCTCAGGTCTTCCGCATAATGAACTGGCATTACAAATCGCCCGTCAGGCCACAGTTCCCGAA
>JBDGRB010000142.1:15505-16328 GCA_042218485.1 Halobacteriaceae archaeon
GGCAGTGACTTTGCGGTCGTCTTTGCTGCCATGGGCATTACTGCTGAAGAGGCCAATGAGTTTATGGATGATTTCGAACGAACAGGTGCCCTTGAACGGTCAGTCGTCTTCACGAATCTTGCGGATGACCCTGCTGTCGAACGGACAATCACACCGCGACTCGCCCTGACGACAGCTGAATATTTGGCGTTTACCAAGAATTATCACGTGTTGGTTATCTTAACGGATATGACAAATTACTGTGAAGCCCTTCGAGAAATCGGTGCTGCACGTGAAGAAGTCCCAGGTCGGCGAGGGTATCCAGGATATATGTATACCGATCTCGCAAATCTATATGAACGAGCTGGGCGGATCGAAGGAGTTGAGGGGTCAGTTACCCAGATTCCTATTCTTACAATGCCCAACGAGGATGATACGCATCCAATTCCCGATTTGACTGGTTATATTACCGAAGGACAAATATATGTCAACCGTGATCTCAATTCACAAGGGATTGAACCCCCCATCAACGTCTTACCAAGCCTAAGTCGTCTGATGGACGATGGTATTGGTGAAGGATTAACTCGGGAGGATCACGGCGATGTGTCTGGTCAACTATACGCAGCCTATGCAGAAGGGGAAGATCTCCGTGATTTAGTGAATATCGTTGGTCGAGAGGCGCTCGATGAACGGGATAATACGTATTTGGACTTTGCCGATCGATTCGAAAATGAATTCGTCCAACAGGGCTTTGAAACCAGCCGAAATATTATTGAAACACTTGATATCGGCTGGGATCTCCTCTCGATGTTCCCGAAAGGCGAACTCAACCGTGTTGATGAAG
>JBDGRB010000285.1:0-677 GCA_042218485.1 Halobacteriaceae archaeon
GATTCACTGACTGCGACAAAGGTCGCCGAATCAGCTGCGGAAAGATACAATTCAGAAGTTATTGTTACACCAACAATTTCCATCAGCGTATCAGCAGAGCATCGTCACTTTCCAGGCACACTCTGGATAAAAGAGGATACATTTCGAGCCTATATCCGTGATGTGGTTGAAAGTTTATCAAGCCATGGATGGAATAGGGTAATACTGGTAAATGGTCATGGTGGTAATACTGCTGCATTGCGTGAGGTTTCAGCACAATTAACGAGAGAAGAGACTGCCTATACAGTCCCATTTACGTGGTTCGAAGCTATTGAAAACGATTCATTCGATATGGGGCATGCAGGTCCAATAGAAACGAGCGTACTCCAGTTCATTCATCCTGAATTAGTCGATGAATCTGCGATAGAGGATGCCAGCGAGAAGGCAAGTGAACGGTGGGGAATTTGGGTCGGTCAGACAAATATAGCATTTGACGTGGCGGAATTCGCAGAAAATGGCGTTGTCGGCGACCCAAAGACAGCAAGTGCAGAACAGGGTGAAATGCTATTAAATCAAGCAACAGAATCGCTGGTATCGTTACTCACCAAAGTTGAAGAATTAAATCCTGAACGATTGCCTGATAAGTAATTCACGACACTGGAGGTAAATTGGCTCGGATCCGTCAATTTGTTTTTGGC
>JBDGRB010000285.1:687-16231 GCA_042218485.1 Halobacteriaceae archaeon
GGCTGTTTGATTATTCATCAAGGAGTTGGTTTCTTAGATCGGGAAGGAGAGAGGTCAACGCCTGGATATGTTCTTCTGCTGTTTCCATATCTTGAATAATCGATTCGAACTCATCGATTCGTTCTTTTAATTCATCAGGATTATCGAATGCCTCTGCCCGTTGCCCCATCATATACCATTTTTTTGCATCGCGGAGGTGGGCCTCGGCCTCCTCATAATCCATAGCGGCCTTCATTCCATTTAACATTCCCAGTGAATTATCAGCATCAATATTCCAAATGTCATCAGCATTTGGCAGTGTCGATTCCGCATTTTCGAGTGCATTTTCGATATCAGATCGAATCTCTGCTGCTGCTTCACCAAATAACTCTTCGTCGTCAAGGGAAGATTGACTCATATCAATGAATACCTCGCCAATCCATTTAACTTTTGTAGGCCTATTTGCCGTCCTCGGGGGTGAATGATAAATATCGGATGATCCTCACGGCATTATTTCGCTACTGATATCGAACAATTCTGGGGTTGCCTTTTATGTACTTGCTATCCTATATCGATAGAATCAATCACCAATATATAAATGGAGTTTACTTGAATGACATAGTGTTAGCGGAAGCACACCACTTCAGGGGTGGAGGAAGTCAAAGATTCAGGCCGTTATAGAGGTCAGTTCCATTTTAGGATACCCATTTTTCATCTCCATCTGCGCGGTGACCTCCGTATCTTCATATTCAATACTAATTTCCACTTGTAGGAATTTTCCTGTTAGTTCGGTATATCCATTGTCGAGATTATTGGCAAGTTTCTCTTCATCTATGCTGACTGAGACCGATTTACAAAACGGTTGATTTTCTATGCTTTCTTCTATTGCCGTTGCCAGACTATCCATACTTGCAGGGCTTACCGGTGTCCCCGCAAATTGATGATATAAACTTCCAAACTTGATACCAGCCTCGAAACAGGCTGTATGTACTTCAGTGATTTCCATACTCGATGAAACAATCCCCACAGATAATATACTTTGAGTTCGGGGATTCGGTTGAGTATCATGTGAGTGATTCGTTTTCAATCCGAATATAAGAAAACCATATCTTACTTTGCTCATCTCTCCCAATTCATAGTCACATGGACGGACCTATACTCCTGACTGGCGCAGGGGGGCAAGTAGGACGTGCTATACTAAATAACATTACCACCGATTATAACTGGCGGTTGTTACTCCATAGCCCCCCACCTCAACCACCAAAACACGATTATAATGTCGGTGATATAACGGACAAAAAATTCATGCATGAAATCACAACGGATGTAGAGGCAATCATTCACCTTGCAGGGGACCCGCGTCCTGATGCTCCTTGGGATAGTGTCCTTCGAAATAACATAAATGGCACAAAAACCGTTCTCGAAGCTGGAATAGAAAATAATATTGAAAAATTTGTGTTCGCCTCATCAAACCATGTCGTTGGTCATTATGAAACTGGCCACAAACCTGAGATTTACCGACCGGACGGCCCACTTACGCTAACGGGAGAAGAATTACCACGCCCCGGAAATTTTTATGGCATTAGTAAGGCAACAGGTGAACTGTTGGCACGGTATTATCACGATGAACATGGAATACAGGCGATCTGTGTCCGGATCGGAAATCTTGTCGAAGATCACCCACCAGAGGATTACGAACGAGGACAATCGATGTGGCTCTCGCATCGAGATTGTGCACATCTTTTTGATCGATGTTTACAGGCTGAGTATGAATTCGAGATCGTGTATGGTATTAGCGACAACGATGGGAAATTTTATTCGTTAGAGCGGGCCCGTGAAGTCCTTGGATATAATCCAAAGGATAATGCAGCTGAATACGAATAAAAATCCTCGACTTAAATGGTGAGATTATTGGTCTATATCTGTTTGGTTATTCAAGGATACGAAATACGTTCGTTTTTCCCAAAATGTGATTTGCCTCTTCCTAGAGGGCGAAATCCTCTCGCTGAAAGAAGATACATTGATCGGATAAGGAAACTCGTTAGTTCTCGAGAGGTTTATGACCACGATATTTATAGTGATCAGTCTCCTTTCATCTCATATGCGACATATTGGATTGAAAGTCCGAATGGCGATTGTCGGGTCGATCTTATTCCTCTTCTATGGCGTTGCCGCCGTTGTAGCTATGGCCGTCTTTGGAACAGGTATTTGGCCATTGTTAATTATCGGTACTATCGTATTGATGGTGTTCCAATATAAAGTCGGGAAATGGGCCGCTTTGCGTAGTGTCGGGGCTGAAGATTTATCCAAAGAGAAGTATCCCGAAATTCATCAACGCGTCGAATCGCTTAGTAACGATATGGGCATTAAAAAACCCACATTGAAAATTGCCCGTATGGGCGTCCCGAATGCCTTCGCCGTTGGTCGAAAGGGTAATGGCACTGTCGTCGTTTCACGAGAATTGCTTGACATGCTATCGAAGGACGAAGTTGAGGGTGTATTAGCCCACGAACTTGCCCATATTCAAAATCGTGATGTCGTAATGATGGTGCTTGGACAAGGTATAGCCTCAATTGTGGCTATTGTCGCGCAATATGTAGTGTTATTAACGGGTGATAATGATATAGCTGATTTCTTCTTGGCAATCGTCGTGGGTCAAATAGTGCAAATGATTGTGATGGTTTTTGTGTTAGCAATCTCCCGATATCGGGAGTATGTCGCAGATAGCGACGCAAAAGAATACATTGGAACAGGCGAACCCTTAGCGAGCGCACTGGAAAAAATTCAACGTGGCAATCAACGAAGTCAGAATTCCGAGATCGATGAAAACGTGAATGCATTGTGTATTTTCGGCCAAGAGAGGGGGATTATTGGCAAACTCCTTTCGTCTCATCCACCAACAGAGAAACGTATTGAACGACTTCGCCGGTAATTAATCGACCTAATTACCAATGTATACTTTCCGTGAAGGGGTAACGATTGTTCTAGGTATTATCGTGGGTGCTTTATTATTATTTTACCCAGCCAAGATGGCAATGCTACATCTCGTCGGCAGAGGGCCAATGGGTCGCCGTGGTCCGTATGGCGAGGATAATACTCTCTCGAACCGCTGGAAACGAGTCATTCAGGCAATTGGGATCATCGTATTATTGATAAGTGTATTTTTCATCCTACAACCATTCCTTATCTAGTAACTCTCCTCAGCTATCACGAAAATGGCCTCGAAGTCCGGTCATCACCAGTAATGCGTTAGATAGGAAGGGAGAAATTCAACTCGGTCATTCCTCACTAGCATCGAACAATCCTTTCACGTCATTTTCCCGATATTTTCGTTCATGGACATGCTCAGTGAGCCGTTGAAAAACAAGACTTCGTTGCTCGGGCTCACAGACAAAATCGAACAATAATGAAATAAATACACTGCTCTCATTGTTATTTGATAAATCTGATTTTGCAAATTCAATAGCCTGATCAATGATAGCAGAATCGTAATCGAATTCTTCTGCAAAAACTTCAGCTGCTATGAAGATGCTATCAGCACTTAGATCGATTGGCTGAAGTTTGTTTTCTTTAAAGCTGATTTTCAAAGGCTTTGTCCGCTCAATATATTCGGGATCGCTAGCCAATGTACGTAAATATTGTCGTATGTCCTCTACATTTACGTTTCTATAAGATTCGGGGAGATCGGCTAGATAATCCCTGCTACTTTCGGCCAGTCCTTTCGTTCCTTCCCAATTTTGGTTATACCCATGATGAACGGCGGCCGTAAATTGGATTAATCCATGGAGAAATTTCTCATCGTTACTTCCCGACTCAAGGGAAAGCCAATACTCTTCCCATGCATCGTGGGCAGCATGATAATATCCGTCATTATAAATAGCGATGCCAGCTTTGAGATGGGATTCCATACGTTGTGGTGATTAATGGTCGTTATAATTCCTGAATTTATCGATTCTTTGTGACTCGCTTTTCGGATAAAAGCGTCCTGTCGGAGATTTGAACTCCGGTCACGGGCTCCGCAGGCCCGTAGGATAGTCCACTACCCTAACAGGACTCACTCAATCTTCGGAGAGGACTTAATAAAACACTTGTGCTTTCATACTATTAATAGTTAATTCGCCAACGCTGTATCGTGATTTCTGTTTGGAGATAAAAATACACCTATTAACTTCAAGGAGAAACATTAAACCTGCAACCTCCGTTATTGTACTAACACGAATATGGGTGTGATTGAAGAGGTCTATGAGGAGATAGATGCCGACATTACGGAAGACGAATTTCGACAAGCAGTCGAAGAAAAAGTCGAAGAAATGGGTGGATTAGCCGATACTGAGACGGCCGCTATGCTCATCCAACATGAGTTACAAAATGGAGAGATTCAAGAAGTGGCCGAAATTGAGACAGAAATGGATGAGGTCAAATTTATCGGAAAGCTAACCGCAATTGCTGAGCTTCGAGAATTTGACCGCGATGATGAAGACGAGCCAGGATATGTGCTCAATGCAACAGTGGCTGATGAAACAGGGTCGACACGAATTACGTTCTGGGATCAACAGGCTATGTCCGCTCGGGAAGAACTCGAAGTAGGTGATGTGCTCCAGGTCGTCGGCACTCCGAAAAACGGATATAATGGAACCGAAGTATCTGTCCGAGAAGCCGACGTTGTCGAAGATGAAGAAATCGATATCACGATTCAAGATTCATATGACATTGCTGATCTCTCACTAGGGTTGTCGGAAATCAATCTCGAAGCAAAGGTACTTGATACACAATCAACACGAACGTTTGATCGGGATGATGGCACTACTGGTCAGGTCGCAAATATGATCATCGGCGATCAAACTGGTCGGATCCGAGTCACATGCTGGGGAGAGCAAACATCTCACGTCGACGAGATCTCTCCAGGCGATTCTATCGAAATCAGCGATGGGTATGTTCGAGAACGTGAAGAGGACTTAGAGCTTCATCTGAACTCCAGAAGTGATGTGGAGATACTATCAAAAGACGTCGATTTCGACCCAGCAACAGAAGATATTGACGCTGTTTCGCTAGGCGATAACGTCGATATCGCTGGCGTTGTACGGTCAGTAGATCCAAAACATACCTTCGATCGTGACGATGGATCTGAAGGTCAGGTTAAAAACATGCGGATTCAAGACGAAACAGATGAGATGCGCGTCGCGTTGTGGGGTGATAAAGCAAATAAACAAATCGAACCTGGCGATGAAGTACTCATTACAAATGTCGACATCCAGGAAGGATGGCAAGATGAACTTGAGGCATCTGCTGGATGGGAGTCATCGATTCTATTTATAGATAACACTATGACATCGAAACGGGATGATGAGCAACAAGGTTCTACAACTGGCTTACAATCATTCACTGATGAAACCGATCAAGAACCGACGGAAACAGATGCCAATCAAGAACCAACGGAAACAGATGCCAATCAAGAACCAACGGAAACAGATGCAACCGCTGAGAAGGTTGAAATAACTGGCGTTGTTGTTCAAGCAGGTAACCCGGTTATTCTGGATAACGGGAACGAAACAATTTCGTTCGAATCAGATCAATCCGTTACGTTAGGTGAAGAAATAACGGTGCAAGGCTTTAAACATGAAGATCATCTTGAGGATGTTGAAATACTTTGAGGCCCTCCCCGCTCGAAAGGGCGGGGCTTTACGCCTGCTTCAACGTAACCAACGAGGAAGTTTGTGATAATGAACGATACTACCTTATCGAATCACCAAAACCGAGCAAGAAAACCATTAAGAATAGGCCGAACACCCATACAGGTATGAGCATTGAATTGCCGTTTGCACCAGTTGATGCTATTATTCGGAAGCACGCAGATGATCTCCGTGTAAGTGCAGATGCTGCAGAAGCACTTGCTCATCATATTCAAGATCATGGGGCAGATCTCGCTGTTGCAGCCGCAGAAAAGGCAACGGCAGAAGGACGGAAAACATTAATGGCTGGTGATTTTGGGATTTCAACAAAACCGGATTCTGACGAACTAACATTACCGATTGCCCCAGTTGATCGAATTGCACGATTAAAAATTGATGATCAGTATCGCGTTTCACGGGATGCCAGATTAGCATTAGCGAACGAACTTGAATCATATGCAGGGGAAATCGCAGAAGCAGCAGCTATTTTGGCCAGACATGCCGGTCGTCGAACGGTACAAGCCGAAGATATTGAGACGTATTTTGAACTCATGGAATGAAATTCGGCTTTGTAGACACCTGTCTGAAACATGATCCTGGGCGAAGGCATCCTGAAAATCCGGATCGGATTCGAGCAATCCGGAGACGATTGCAGACAGAGGCTGATGTGGAATATTCGAAAACTGATCCAGCAACACGTGAACAACTGTTAACGGTGCATTCAAATGATTATTTGACGGAATTACAAGAATTCTGTGAAGAAGGGGGAGGGAATTGGGATGCTGATACTATAGCGACCGAAGAAACCTGGGACGCCGCATTGGCAAGCGCAGGATTAGGAATTTGGGCAGCAAAAACTGCCTTACATGATCCTGCTGATGAAAATATACCGTTTTCACTTGGTCGACCTCCTGGTCACCATGCGACTGAGGGGGATGCCATGGGATTTTGTTTTTTCAATAATATAGCTATCGCGACTGAAGCAATATTAGAAACCGTGGATCGTGTGGCTATATTTGATTGGGATGTCCATCATGGGAATGGCACGCAGGAGATTTTTTATGATCGTTCAGATGTATTTTATGCCTCAATTCATGAAGAGGGTCTTTATCCTGGAACAGGAGATATTCATGAAACAGGGGAATCCGATGGGATAGGAACCACACTCAATGCTCCCGTCCCAGCGGGCGTGGGAGATGGGGAATACACCTTCCTGTTTGATGAAATTATAAAACCGGCTATATTACGATTTGAACCAAATGTATTATTAATCAGTGCTGGATTTGATGCGCACCGACATGACCCAATTTCCCGAACCCATGTATCAACCGAAGGATTTGGTCATTTAGCTGCACGGATCCGGGATATCGTGGCAGAGCATGAAATCAGGCTTGGGTTTATTCTTGAAGGGGGATATAGCCTTGACACGCTTGCAGAAAGCGTTGTGATGGTTAATGATGTATTTACGGGAACAACACCGACTATCGATAAGAGTGATCCTGATCAGCAGACCCAAGAGCTGGTTGCAACACTCCGTGATGTTCATAGTTTGGGTTGAAAGTACTCCGCAAGTTCCGTTCCAAACTCCTCGACTAATTGTGTCGTTTCCTCGCCAAATAATACTTCATACGAATTCGACTGAAGTTGGTCTCGGATATTTCGACCTAATGCAATCTCAAAAAGATTTTTCTCGATAAATTCCCGTGGTGTTGTTACGGTACGATTACGTTCGACTACATAATGGCCATCAATAATGAATGGACCATACACCGAATTATCGCCCTCGTATTTTTCATAAAATTGTTTGGCATGTTCCTGAACAGAAACAGGCGGTCCCTTGTGTCGTTCGATATTTGCCAGTGAATCCACACTTACCTCGACAAATAATACAGTGGATTTGTTCGTAAAATACGCTGAACGAATTACATCAAATCCATGACGATCTAGCCCCGCTGTCAAACCGTCCAAGGAGCGGCGAAGTTGGGGGTGGAGTTGATCTTCAACTAGATCAGGTGTTGAGAAACGGATGGCTAACGGTGTGGTATCTCGTTCATTAAGATTGTTTCTCATCATTGATTTCGAGAGTGGATCAGGTTCCGACGGAAAAAACAAATCACGCCGTGGTTGGTTCAAACACTCACGAGCATAGTGAATTAACTTTGCAACGTTTTCTTCTGAAACGACAGCAGCAACGTTTCGTGTCGGATCTGTGGGATCAATGACGATTAATGGATCCTCGAACGTCGATTGGGCATGGTTGTCGGGATCGAGATAAACCGGCGGATCCCATTCCGTTACGTTATTTAACAATGATACGAACCCCCCATATTCGAGCACAAGCAACTCTGTTAAATACCCCGAAAATCCCATTGTTTTAAGATCGCTTCCATACACACCAATTCCTTTTAGAAATTGCTTTGTTATCCGGATTTCCGTCCGAAGTGAGTCGTTCAATCGATCTTGTAAGTATTCCGTATGGAATGGCGTTCGATCAACTGCCGATTGGCCTTCAGTGGCGTCTTCTACTGCAAAACAGGGTACCACATCGACTGCAAATCCTTCAATATGCCCTCGTATATATGGATGTTCGGCATATTCTTGTTTCCCGTCGGGGAGAACTTTTTGTCCAACCTCAAGTCCATATTGTTCGAGTTTTTCTCGGCTTAACGATGGTGGAAGACAAATAAAAATATCAATATCTCGGTCACCGCTTATCCACGTTCCGCGGGCCGTACTCCCAACCTGGATAACGTCTCCTTCGACTGGTAACGATTCGATTGCATCTTCTGCTCGTTCAATGAGAGTTTCAGTAATTTTTTCAATATTATTTTTTTCAGATGCATCAGGTTCTACATACTCTGATACGTCTTTGATAATAGATTCCAGTCGACTGCCGACCATATATCTCTATTTTGGGGGAAGGTGGGAAAATATACCGATGCGAAACGAAAATCATTTGAAATCCCACCGATTACACAAGGGTGCATGCCGCCGTAGCTCAGTTGGTAGAGCACCTCGCTGTTAAGGTACCTCAGTTTGTGTGAGGGCCGCAGTTACGAGGTAGTCCCAGGTTCGAGACCTGGCGGCGGCGCTTCTTTCCCGAAGATAGTGACCATGCCTGACAGAATATCGTTTTGGAATCGGTATTCAGGGGACATTTTCGGCACGCTAAAGAGGACGCAGGTATTGAATTATCATGTGGGCCCTTAGCTTAGTCCGGTTAAAAGCACCCGGCTCATACCAATCAGCCTGTATTTAACAGGGATTGTGAGATACCGGGCGAGCGGTGGTTCAAATCCGCCAGGGCCCATCAGAAACTACACGGTTATGAGCCATCGAATTCACGAGTTATATACTCGTACCTTAATTATCAAGATTTTCCCGAGTTCGAATTGATAGCCTCGACTGGAAATCTATCTAGTTATTAGATCTATCGTGATCTTTTATCGAACTTCGCATATGGCCACGTCCCTCAGTCATAGGAAGAACCACGACGGGCTATGTTCCATATGTATAATTCAGAAGTCTTTCAATGCGATCTTCGATAGCTGGATGCGTAGAAAGTAGCTGTTCCAATTTATCCCGTTTCTCGGAATGAATATACAGGGGGGAAAGCAATCCCCAGCCAGATTGGGAAGCTCGCTTTATCTTTTGCAGTGCTTTAGCGAGGGCCTGCGGCTTATCCGTCACTTCAGCTGCTCGGTCATCAGCAGCATATTCACGCCGGCGCGATTGTGCTAATATCACCATCGTTAATAAAATAAATATCAACATGACAGCCTGTTCGATATATTGTCGCGTTTTGTCAACGATAGTTTCGGATCCAGCCCAGGGATTCCCACGGATCCATGCAATGCCTTGCGAAATCCCACTAAGTACTATTAGTACCGGAAGTAATATGAGAAAAATGACTGATACGATAGTTCGAAGAAAACTAAATGCCAGTGTTTGAAGCAAAGCATCCCTGCTCTCAAGATGTGCCAATTCATGTGCAATGATCCCTTCCAGTTCATTTTTATGAAGTAATCTGAATAACGAACGATCCAAGATAATTACGCCATTTTTCCTCCCACCAAGTGAGAAAGCGTTTGGTTCAGCTAGATTAGCAACAAATAATCGAGGAGTGCTGATTTCCATTTCTGATGTGAGTGATTCTAATCGTTTGTAGAGATGTGGGGCGCGGCTTTGCGGCAATTCTCGGGCTCTGAGTCGGTGTAACAGTCTTACCGTGCCGAATTTATAACTGAGAAAGCCAATAATTAATGCAGTTACAATAATAGCCCACACGGTCGTCCAAAAACTCGGTCGAATTGACCATAAAAAGATACCGAGCCGATATATCACATAAGCAAATCCGAGATATAATAGTAGAAGGGTAATTCCGACTATGGCCATTAGTATTCGGAACCCAGAATATGACGATGTAGGCATGATTTGATCAGTATCTTCTCTGCTAGTAATTTATTATTACTCAAATTGAAGAATAAGGCTTGCTGCCGATTTCAATATACAGATTGGATCCACTCTACCAAACGAACCTATTCCTTCAATGAACAGTTTTACGAATATGCTGAATACTTATATGGCTCTTTCAACAATTAAGATATAGCAGGCTTACATGGCTGGAGATAACGAATTCGATGGTCTGGCGAATCAAGAATTTTCTACTCAATGTAGTGCTCCAGGGCGAATAAATCTCATCGGTGGGCATACAGATTACAACAATGGATATGTTCTGCCAGTCGCAATTGATGCAACTATCGATATTCGGGGCATAGCACAAGAATCTCACCAGATAAACTGCTATACATCCACTTTTGATGAATCTACGCAAATCAATCTCGATGAATTATCCGATACCTCCTCTGGATGGGCACAATATATCGCAGCCGTAACAGAAATCTTTCGACGGAATGATTATAGCATTAAAGGAGCTACCTGTCGAATTGACTCCTCCCTTCCAATCGGAATCGGCTTGGCATCTTCAGCAGCACTTGAAGTTGCGTGGGCAGGTACGTTGAGGTCATTATTTGATTTATCAATTTCAAACCGCCAATTGGCAACGTTTTGTCATACTGCCGAACATGACATCGTAGGTGTTAATTGTGGTATTATGGATCAATTTACGGCGGTGTTAGCCAAACGTGGCCATGCAATGTTCCTTGATTGTCGCGATCACTCAATCCAACAGATTCCATTTGATACAACTACCTTTACGCTTCTCGTGATCAATAGTAAAGTGACCCACGAACTTGTTGATTCAGCCTATAATACCCGTCAACAAGAATGTGAAACGGGGGTTGAAATCCTTGACCAAAAACTGAACCAAGAAATAACTTCATTACGTGATGTATCGCTGTCGGAATTTCGAGAAATCAAAAATGAGATTTCCCAACCGTATCAAGACAGGATAGCTCACGTCCTCCAGGAAAACCAACGAGTGTTGGATACCGTTCAAGCACTTGAAAAATCTGATTATGACACAGTTGGCAAACGGATGTTCGAATCACATACCAGTTTAAAAACGCAGTACGATGTAAGTTGTACGGAATTAGACGCAATCGTGGATATACTCAATCAATCAGACGGTGTCGTAGGGGGACGGATGACAGGTGCAGGATTTGGCGGATCCGTTGTTGCCCTCGTCAGATCTAATCGAGTAGACACTGTTGTCAAAACACTTACTAATCAATATACGGAGACAACAGGTATCGAGCCAGAGATATATGAATTTCAGTCTGTTGATGGAATGGCGCATCGATCCGAGTGATCTCAATTCCATGCAAAGACATATAGATAAACAAACGCAAAAAAGAGCAATACCAGACTAGCGATAACTTTGAGGTGGAAAATGAACAAATCATTTTTCTCAATGCGGAGGGCCTCTTGATATGCCGCTAATTCGTCCTCAGTAAGCTGATCATAATGTTCTTCACCGAGGTGAAGATCATGAAGGTGTTGTGTTTTAAACGGCCGATCACAATATTGACAGAGACATGCAGGCGACTTCTCTACAGTAATTTTCGTTGTCATAGGTATAGTGGTTGAACTTGTGGCTGGAGTACTACCCACATACTAATCATTGTATATATAATCATAATCATGATAAGTGGGTATTGACTTCGAATTGGCTGCAAACGGCCGGTAAATTCCTCAAATGCGATCGAATGTGCAACCCAGATGGCCAAGATGTGGCCAATCAGAATAAAGAGTAATTTAAATAAACTGAACCATCCAGGCAACATTAGCAATTCGAATGAATGTGGAGTCCCAAATGGATGCTGGAATAAAACAACAAAGGCTGGAATATACGAAAGGAAATACCCAAGAAAGTGAGCCAAATGATAGCCTGCTGCGATTGGGACAAGCGCCAATGCGAACCGGTGTTGGAGATATTTTTCGTCCAAATAAGTGTCAGCAAATCTACGTGTGTGTGTAATCGCATATTGATAGAGCGAGAAGAAAAGTCCATATCCGATAAGTAAACCACCTAAGTAAACTAACAATGGGGGAATTCCGATACCGACTATCCAACTAATACCAGTATTCCAAAGGGAAGTGGTAACCAATCCATCAAATGTCGTTCCCCACAATAAACTAATAATAAACGGTGTTTCATCATATATCGATTTTGATATGAGTGCTGTGCCTGGCAACCGTGCCCTTAGACCGTCATCAGTTCCATGAAAAATTCCAACTTTGCCATATATTCGAAACACTTGAGATAAGGGATCAACCTGGCGAAACCAATCACTTGGCTGAAAAATCAGGCTACCAGTAACCGTAAATAATGTATATAGGACAATCGCACCAGCTAACAATCGTGGTTGTTCTGCTAGAGGACTTATAATCTCGATCCAAACGAGAAGGAGCAATAATATCGCGCTTGGCCACACACCAAATGTATCGGGGATCTGCCGATTGCCTGATTCGAGAATTCGGGTATGTAATCGCCATGGGTTAACAATGGGCCATGAATTACCGATTAGATACACTGTCATTGTATAGCCGGCCCACCATCCAACCCAGGTGAATACGAGTCCAAAGTTTTCCCGTGGCGTCACAGGACCAATGATGGCACTGAGAAATGTAAGAACCAATAGCAAACTGCCTATGAAAGATCCAATAATCATAATCGTTGACTGCAAAGACCGATCTATTGCAAGACTCAACTTGGAATTATTTATTGCCTTTATATCTTCATGATTAGTTGCAAGGCTCGTCAGCAGAAAGGATCCAGCTATGACCCCTCCACCTGTCATAATGATGAGCCATACCGGCGTCGATACAGGTTGACCCGAAAGACGGAGAGATCCACCATGGGCTGTCGCTAATGTGCTGGAAAGTAATAGAACAAACAAGCTAAGGGGTATCGCCGTTACTTGTCTCCATTTCATGGGTTCAGATCGATCGTACCAAATTGTTTGCTATCCTTTCCTAAGTACTTGGGCCGTGGCTCTTTGTTACTTTTGATATAACAATAAGTAAGGCTATCGATGTCAATTATTTCCTCAGTCCTTTCAACCTCAATTGAAATACATTTGTTTTTCTTGGGAATCTTCCTTGGCCTCGTTATCGGTTTGCTCTGGCCCCGATATAAAACAGCCGCTATATTTTTGCTTGGATTTACCTTTGCGATGACGTTGGGACAGTCGCTTTCACCGTGGTCCCCTGGCTATTCGACAGCCGTGTATCAGCGGCCATTGGCAATGAAGCCATGGTATGTACTGATCCCGGAAATAATTATAATAGCTATTACCGTTCCCTTCCATCGAATGATTAAACGGATTGATTTCGGCCTAAATAATTAGCCCTTTTTCTATCTTTCTCCTAGAAAGAATATTATATTGGATTGATTCCGGACCTATGATTATCGGTTTGTTACAACCTTTGGGCCATCTTACTCCACTGGAAATTCATATTATTGAACTCGCCCTCACTACAGGAATTATAGCTGCATTATTATGGAATCAACAACACGATATTTCGATTACGATACTCACTATTGGTGTCTTGCTTACGCTTGGTGAATATTTTGCTGAATTTTTCTGGTATATAAATAATGGAATGTATCGAATGGGCACA
Organism: Halobacteriaceae archaeon; assembly: GCA_042218485.1. Taxonomy (GTDB): domain Archaea; phylum Halobacteriota; class Halobacteria; order Halobacteriales; family Halobacteriaceae; genus JBDGRB01. The sequence continues at coordinate 14,421 of JBDGRB010000285.1, forward strand.
AATCCGATATATTTCATCGTTCCTATGTTTGCTAGTTTTACCGTTTTAGTGATCTTAGAGGAAAAAATACGAACAATAATTGAAAATCGTTCGGATCGGGTTCGAACAATTTTGTCAAAAATGGACTCAAATGAGTGACTGGTTTTTTTCGCCAGGTCAACAACCCCACTCTACTCGCTCATATTTGTTGTTGCACTCCTTGGCAAATGGGACCGTGAAGGAGACTACCCCTATGCCGCAATTGTAGCCAGAACGGGAGGTCCTACTGAATCCCACCGCTTTAGCCGAGACAACCTTCAGCTAAGAAGTGATAACCATCACAAATAAAATTGAGAAATACTTCTTTGCCGAAGCTATTTTTATAATATCGAAGGGAAAGACAGTTGTAGAACCGCCCCGAAATCTTCAATATATGAGTGCTGAAAATGAGGATGTCCCACGGATGGTCAATCAAATACAGGGGATGAAATACTTACCGGAGATGAGTGCATTCAGTTATCTGATGATAGCGATCCTCATCCCCCTCTTATTACCACTTATCCCGATTTTTGTCCTCTATTTGGTTATTGATTGGGTGTTAACTAACGTTGGCGGATCATGACTCTCTTCAGGAAGTAATCCTATAATTTTATATTGAGACATGTCAGATACGTCTCCATTAAGAGAAATCGTTTCGGATATTGTTCATGAAGAAACCCAAAGTAATGAGGACCGTTTCGATATAACTGTATCTGAAGTGTATCAAATTACCGACCCAGGACGGATAGATTTTGGTGGTGGTGAATTTACAACGCCAATGATTGAGCCTGTTGCTACCACACGTCGAAATGCAGATGATACATATGAATGGTGGTACCTCGATCATGGCCAGTATATAGTGGAGTATAATGAATCGCTATCTGAAGATACAAAAGTCATTATTCAACCCCATCCGAATCTTCTCCAAGTCGGTGGTGTCCATCCAACATATATTACGGATACATTACAAAACGTGCCACTGGTTGCGCCAACCGGTGGGCTTCGAATCAAAGAAAACGCACGAATTAGTACTTTGTATGAATATCCAAACGGGTAACCACTATTTCACTTAATTCTTCGATAAAATCATTTCGCCCTTGTTGAGTGAGGGGGTTATTGAGCCACCAATTGCTGAAGCTGTAAGATTCAGTGGAGACTTCCAATTTATCCTCGGTTGCACCAAGTGAACAGCCTCCGTTCATATTCATCCTCCCGTTATTCAAGTGCACGCTCCAGGTGTTCCTCCGACGACCCGGTTTGATTGCGACAGAGGTTGATAAATCATTTAAAATCACGTCAAAAAGCACTGTTTAAATCGTCGGATGGCTCGGTCTCCTTTTGGCCCGTTTGTTTATTATCGGCCTTAATAAATTATGAAATATGGCACCATCAATAGCAATTACTAATCGAATAGTGATATTACTAGCTAGTTGGATCGTTGGGGGAATTAGTATTTATTTAGCCGGCAAAGTTTTATCAGATGTTGATGATTTTGGTAATGCACTTATTGCTGCCGGCGTGGGAGCTATTGTGTGGGCAATTTTTGAACCCATTCCGGTGTTGGGAACGTTACTTGCGCCGATCGCCTGGATTTGGGTGTTAAATTGGCGATATCCCGGTGGATGGATCCGTGCGATAATGCTTGGTCTGGTTGCCTGGGTTATGGCCATAATTGTAATTACTCTGTTATCGATAGCTAATATCGTCTCGTTAGAGGCACTAGGTGTTCCAGGGGCTTAATGAGTTGAGCTACCCACCGCTAAAGCGGTGGGATTCAGCGTGGACTCCCGTTC
>JBDGRB010000146.1:0-16115 GCA_042218485.1 Halobacteriaceae archaeon
AATGGGGCGGAGAACATGCGCCAGAAGATAACTCCGAGTCCTCATGGTGAGGATAGGAGTAACGGCTGTGTGGCACAGCCATCGACACACTTGTTCGACCGCGAGAGCGGGACGTTTCGCACGAGAGAACAGGTCGTGTCGTAGACCGGCAAATATCCCACCTGCGGGACGGGAAGCCCCGCCGTTCACGGCGGGGAGGATGTCACGTATTTGACAGGTGTGTATTTATAGTGGACCGCTGTGATAAAGTGATTCGGACCCATAAATTAAGGTAATGAGTGATTCAGAGACGAAGCCCTTATCTCCTGATCGACCGGAGGCTGACCGACCGTTTCAGGTCGATGCCCCTTTCGAGCCTGCGGGGGATCAACCGGAGGCTATTGAGCAACTTTCACGAGGATTTCTGAATGGGATGGAAAAGCAAACATTGTTGGGTGTAACTGGGTCGGGTAAAACAAATACCGTTAGCTGGGTTATCGAGGAAATTCAAAAACCAACGTTGGTTATCGCACATAACAAGACCCTCGCCGCACAACTCTATGAGGAGTTTCGAGAGTTATTTCCGAACAACGCCGTCGAATATTTCGTTTCCTATTATGATTATTACCAGCCAGAAGCCTATGTCGAACAAACTGATACGTATATCGATAAAGATGCATCAATTAATGAAGAAATTGACCGGCTTCGTCATTCTGCAACCAGATCATTATTGACACGCGATGACGTGATTGTGGTGGCATCAGTATCAGCTATATATGGACTTGGAGATCCGACAAATTATCGTTCATTGGCACTGCAACTAGACACAGGTCAAGAAATCGAGCGAGATGATTTGTTGCGGAAATTGGTCGATCTCAATTATGAACGAAACGATGTTGATTTCACACAGGGTACCTTTCGTGTACGAGGAGATACCGTTGAGATATTTCCAATGTATGGGAGGTATGCTGTTCGGGTTGAGTTTTGGGGGGATGAAATCGACCGGTTGCTGAAATTGGATCCACTTGAAGGTGAGGTGAAAAGCGAAGAGGAAACCGTACTCTTCCATCCAGCAGAACACTACTCGATTCCGGATGAACGATTACAAACGGCCATTGAAGAAATTGAATCTGATCTTCAAGATCGCATCCAGTACTTCGAAGAAAAAGGCGATCTAGTCGCGGCCCAACGCATCGAGGAACGAACAACATTTGATATTGAAATGCTCAAAGAAGCAGGATATTGCTCAGGTATCGAGAATTATTCTGTTTATCTCTCAGATCGCGAACCGGGGGATCCACCATATACCTTGCTTGATTACTTTCCAGATGATTTCCTTACCGTAATTGATGAATCCCATCGAACAGTTCCACAAATTCGGGGCCAATACGAAGGTGACAAATCTCGGAAGGAATCATTGATCGAGAATGGTTTCCGACTGCCGACTGCATTTGATAATCGCCCACTCAAATTTGAGGAATTCGAAGAAAAAACCAATCAAACCCTGTATGTTAGTGCAACTCCTGACGAGTTTGAGCGTTCGGTTTCGGATCAGGTTGTTGAACAAATCGTACGGCCAACATACCTCGTGGATCCAGCCGTGACAGTCGAACCCGCCAGCCAACAAGTCGATGACTTAATGGAACGCATAGATAATCGAGTATCGAATGATGAACGGGTTTTGGTGACGACATTAACAAAGCGAATGGCCGAGGATCTCACTGAGTACCTGAAAGAGGCAGGCGTTGCTGTGGAATACATGCATGATGAAACAGATACGTTGGAGCGGCATGAACTCGTTAGAGGATTACGAATCGGCGATTTTGATGTATTAGTTGGCATTAACCTCCTTCGTGAAGGATTAGATATTCCCGAAGTATCGTTAGTGGCTATTTTGGATGCTGATCAAGAAGGCTTTTTGCGGTCCGAGACATCACTCATTCAAACAATGGGCAGAGCAGCCCGCAATGTGAATGGAGAGGTTGTTTTGTATGCGGATGAGACGACAAATGCCATGGAGGAAGCCATCGAAGAGACACGGCGAAGACGCCAGATTCAGCAGGAATTTAATGAAGAACATGATATTGAACCAACTACAATCGATAAAGAAATCGGCGAAGCCAATCTTCCAGGTAGTAAAACGGATACCAGTTCGACCTCGACAGGATCACCGACAACGAAAGAGGAAGCTCGCCAACGTATTGAGGAACTCGAAGCGAAAATGGAAGAGGCAGCAGATAACCTTGAATTCGAACTCGCTGCGGACATCCGCGATCGGATATACGATATTCGAGAGGAGTTTGATTTCGAACATGATGAAAATACTGTCGAACCAGAACCGACGGACTTCTAGTTGATGTGTTATATTTTCATTTGAATGGCTTCGGCTGTGCTGGGACCAATTCCTTCAATCTCTGTGAGTTCCTCTTTGGTGGCTTCTCGAATACGATCGATACTTCCAAAGCGCCTGAGTAATTGATTTCGGCGCTCTGGACCTATACCATTGATTTCATCGAGTGCAGATTCGATATCATCACGGAGTGATTTGTGATATGCAACCGCGAATCTGTGAGCTTCGTCTCGAATGCGCTGAAGTAAGTGGAGTTGTGGTTCGTTCTTCCAGTTGAATTCGTCCTCCGGTGTATATACAATCTCTTCATTTTTGGCCAACGCTATTACGGGTCGGTTCCAATCAGTTGCCTCAAGTGCTGTTTGGGCTGCTGTTAATTGGCCTTTACCGCCATCAATCAGTAAGAGATCAGGATCAGGTCGCGTATCTCTCCCTTCTTGTGAGCGATTAGCACGCCATCTGATGAGTTTTTTCATATTCGCATAGTCATCATTTTCTGCCGGTAATTTTCGGCGTCGATACCCCTTCTTTTCGGGTGACCCATTGGTGAATACTACATTACCTCCCACGACATCTTTGCCATGTGAATGACTGATGTCAAACCCTTCGATACGAGTAATCTCATCGACTCCAATGGCTTGACTGAGTGCCTGTAGTTCGTTTGGTTGATCAACCCATCTGTTTGCATTTTTCGTTGCGAGTTCAAGTAACGTCGATTCCCGATCGTCTTGTGGCGTTCGGATTTGTCCGTCTTGTTCTTGAATCCATGCCAACAAATTATCATCTGTCGGTTCGTCCGGAATGAGGACGATATCAGGCACTGAGCGTTCTGCATAAAATTGCGGGATGAATGCACTCAATATTTCATTTATTGATTGGTTACTCTTTGGTATGGCCACAGAATGTCGGCTCCTCTCAACTAATTGGCCATTTTCGCTATGTAATCGGGCAATCATTGCTGATGTTTGTTTGCGCGAAATGCCAAGGATATCCATAACTTGGGTGGACTCTTCATCGCCAGAGACGGCCGCACTTTCCATGCCGTGTAATGCCTTGACAGCTTGAATTTTATCTCGAATATTTGCTGCCCGTTCATACGCCTTTTCGTTAGCAGCTTGCTCCATTGCCGATGTCAGCGGGTCAAGTAATCGCTGCGTATCGCCACGGAGAAAATCCGTCACTGCTGCAACATTTGTAAGATAGGTATCTGTAGTGATCTCTTCCGTACATGGCGCTGTACACAGGCCCAGATCATGATCGAGACATGGCCGATCTCGATTGCGAAATTTATGATCCGAACATCCCCGGATCCCATACACATCACGGATGGCTTTCACGACAAATTCTACAGTTGTTTTATTCGTGTATGGTCCGAAAACCATTGCACTTTCGTCCGGATCTCTTGTGATTTGGATTTGTGGATATTGATGATCAGTAATTTGAATTAATGGATATGACTTATCGTCTTTGAGACGTACATTATATCGTGGTTGATGACGCTTAATGAGATTGGCCTCGAGTAATAATGCCTGGGTTTCAGTATCTGTAATGGCAATATCAATTCTATCAGCCTCTGTAACCATTTGTGCTATTCGATCACTTCGTGGATCCGCATATGACTGCACGCGTTCAGAGAGGTTGAGGGCCTTACCGATATACAGAATATTCTCCTTGTTTCCGTTCGTCGTGAGGAATTGATAGACCCCTGGCTCATCAGGTAAATCGGCAGCATATTTCCGAACAGCACTTGATTCCATTCAATACCAATTAATATCTCAGAAAATTTGAAGGTGACGAGACCAATCAACAATCTTATCAAGGATTTCCAATTCTGATATCGGAAGTAAAACAATCTCGTATCTGAAATTCTAAATATGTCCGATTCTGTTCGGTGTTGGTTAGTTGAGCGGACATATGATGAGCGGAATTTAGTAACGCTTGTGTACGCAACTCAGGATGGGTCACAAAAACATATCAAACAACAATCAATTCAATTACTCAAGCAATCCCCGCCCACAGCGGCAAAAACGATCTCTTCTGACCAGCTAGTCCCTGTTGATGATGAAACTACACGCAACCGATATGCTAAGGAAGTAGATCGTATGGCAGCAAATCATTCACCTGATGAAACGATCTAAATAAGAAAGATTATAGGCGCTGTCTTTTGAATACAAACTCATATGGTAGCAATTAGTATTGATAATCTAACAAAATATTACGGCAATGTCGAAGCCCTTAATGATCTATCCCTTTCCATAGACGATGGAGAGATATTTGGCTTCCTTGGTCCAAATGGAGCGGGAAAATCCACAACAATTGATATCATTTTAGATTTTGTACGGCCGACATCAGGGAATGTTTCAGTTTTGGGATTTGATACGCAATCCGAATCCACAAAAATACGGAGCCGTGCAGGTGTATTGCCAGAACAATTCAGCCCGTATGATCGACTCAGTGGACGACAACATGTTGAATTTGTCGCAGAATCGAAGGGGATATCTATCGATGCTGATCGATATCTTTCCCGAGTTGGACTCGGCGAGGATGGCGGTCGAAAAGCAGGTGGATATTCGAAAGGAATGAAACAACGATTAGGTCTAGCGATGTCGTTAGTTGGGGAACCAGAAATCCTTATCTTGGATGAACCATCGACAGGTCTAGATCCCAATGGAGCCCGTGAAATGCGAAACATTATCAAAGAAGAGAATCAGCGAGGTACAACGATATTTTTCTCGAGCCATATTTTGGGGCAAGTTGAAGCTGTCTGTGACCGAGTTGGCATTCTTCGAGACGGTGAATTGGTAGCCGAAGATAGTATTAGCGGTCTGCGCGACGCAATTGGATCCGATACCCAACTCTCTGTAACGGTGGACACGGTAACAGACGAACTCACCCAAACGATTTCAAATCTCTCTGGAGTTAGTTCGGTTTCTGTCGAAGATGACAGCTTAACAATCAGGACAGAACCGGAGGCCAAAACGACCGTGTTAAACGCAATTGAGGAAGAAGGCGTCTCAGTCCTTGACTTTTCTACAGAAGAAGCATCGCTTGAAGAATTATTTGCCGCCTATACGGAGGGTGAACAATGACATTTCATGTTGTTGCGAAAAAGGATTTCAAAGATGCAATCCGATCGAAAACACTCTGGGGACTGACAGCGATTTTCATTCTCTTTACCGGTGGGTTAGCGTATATTTATACAATTATTCAGGGTGAAAGTGGGCTGTTTGGCGGACTCAATTTCATATTCTTTTTGATCGGGCCGGTAACCCTCTTGGTCCCTATTATTGCATTGATTTTGGGTCATCAATCGATCGCAGGTGAAATTGAATCCAATAGCATCAAAACCCTCCTTTCGTTGCCCCATACACGCCGTGATGTGATTATTGGAAAAATACTCGGTCGGGGGACCGTATTAGGTGTCTCGATCCTTTCTGGTTTTATCATCGCTACTATCATCGTAGTTCTCTTCTTTGCGAGCTTCTCAGTTCTTCCATTTGTTATCTTTACAATTGCGACATTGTTGTTTGGATATACATATGTCAGTATTGGTGTTTCCCTTTCCTCCTTGACGAAATCTACAACTCGGGCGACCGTATTGGCAGCGAGTTTCTATATTATATTCGAAATCATTTGGCAATTTGTCCCACTCGGGGTTTATTATATAGTCAAAGGCGAAATCGCATTTCGACCACCATCGTCCGGATGGTATTATTTCTTAGCGCAAATCAGACCAAGTTCCGCATATGGGAATTTGTTGCGCGGATTTCTCCCAGAAGCTACCATCGGATTACAAGGTGTATTTCCAAATGGCATCCCCTTTTATTTGAGTAAATGGGCCAATTTGGTTATTCTCCTTGGGTGGTTGCTTATCCCTGCAGCTCTTGGGTATTATCGATTCTCACGAACTGATCTGTGAGACCGTCACGCGACCCTCAGGGTGCCACTTTAACTATGGATAAAAAAGAGCGGTATTATGGGAATATACTCGAGGTGATGGATTATTGGAAGTCAGAATAATCGTGTGGATCGTCAATATCTCTCTCATTAAACCCCGTTTCTTCGTTATCTTCTTCTTTTTCGGGCTGAATATAGGATCGTAGATCTGAGAGTATGGTATCCATACACATACCTACCTGGGAAACCGATATAAATATTATGCTAATTCCTACGAAATGAGAAAATTATAGGTGGAGCAGGCGCAATACCACGTCGTTTACGGCGTAGATACGCGCCGTCACGCTGGGGACACAGCCCCCGTTCAAACACCATAGCCGAGTTTCCACCGGTGATATTTCAGTGACAGGTCTCCCGACCGACGTATAGGAATCGGTCGGAACGGAGCGGATTCCGAACCGTCCTCCGGAGGCGGCCTGGCCGCTCCCAGCAATGAAACAGTCTCCGAAAGACCAGTCGGTGAACACCACATGCTCGACACGTGTGGTCGGTGCCGACTGCTGAAAGCACCCCAAAACGCTACCCCCGACTCCACTGACGCCACGCCGGACGCCCCGTGGCACAACCAACACAGGGCGTCCTGCCGCGGGCCCGAGGATAGGGATACCGGCGGCTTGGCACTGCCATTAGTCCACCGTCACATCGTGTGGGTATACCTGCGATTCCAACGGCGGTATGCCCAGTGGTCTGGAAACCTGAACCTCCCACCGCTCGGGATTCCACGAGCTTCAGGTCGTGGAGGATGTCAATCATGCTGTGTATTATCTTCGGGATATACTTTTATACGAATAACCAGCCACCATTTTGAGGGGGTGAACTGCCCCGGGGGCACGTCCCGAGGCACTGGGCCTGGTCCGCCGGTAGAAGAAGGCTAAAGTGGGTTATGATCTTAATTTAAATTGATGTCATATGAAACTGTTTCCTACCATGATGTTGACCCAGTTGCAGGGGGTATGTATTTTCTCCGCGATGCACTCGATACAAACACGGTCGGATTAACGGTTCTTGAGTGTGAACCGGGATGGACAGGAAAGGAACACGATCACGCTGACTCTGAGCATGAAGAAATTTATTATGTCGAAAAAGGATCCGTAACTATTCAGGTGGAAGGAGAAGCCGTCGAACTGGAATCAGGGGAGGCAATTCGACTCGATCCGGAGACAACTCGGCAAATAAAAAATCATGATACTGAGAGCAAACTCATATTGGTCGGGGCTCCCTAGCATCTATCAATACGTTATTTCACTTACAAAATAACAACAAATTTATTCAAGCACCTCTACATCCACTGAACCTTCTTCAACAGTAAGTATCATCATTGTAGATTTATCAGCAGGATCAGCACCAGTTAGGCTACCCGGATTCAACAGCCGAATGCTATCAACCTGTGTATCCATAACCTCGTGGGTATGTCCTGCGATACCAATTGCTTCATCGGATGCTTCATCAGAAACGATCGAAGCAACACGCTCTTCATATTGTTCTAAATCTCCTGTGCCATGCGTAACGACGAACGTTTGGCCTTCTACTGTCACCGTTTCGACAGCAGCGAGATCGAGATTTCGCGGATCCATATTCCCATACACAGCTATAAATCTATCTGCGAGATCTTCGATTTGATCATACGCTGATTGTGAGGTAAAATCGCCGGTATGAATCGTGATATCTGCTTCTTCTATCCGTGATTTGAATTTATCGGGTATCGTGGACGCACGTGAAGGTATATGTGTATCGCCAACGACTGCGATTTCGACCATATTTGTAATTTTTCCTAAGTACTGAAAAGAGTATGGTAACAGGGAGCAACTCTTTTGCCGAGTTCGTAGTCCATTAATGCCGGCTAATCAATGTGAGAGGGATTTGTTGTGATCCATTACCAGAATACTACAATGGTCCTGATGGATTAGCGATCATGCTGAGTCTAAAATTTGGCACCGCATATCACTTTAGTCTTCGAAATGTATATTGGCACTCATATGCAAATGCTAATAATCAGGAATCTAAATACCTGCTAATTATTCCTATGAGTTACGATATTGTCTCATTTCTGGAAAAGGAAGACATTCCAGCCCAAATTAAACGTTTCATTACCTCGTTTATCTTGACGGATCTTCCCTACCTCGGCCCGGCTCTTTTCGCATCGATGATGATTTTTATTAGCTATTTACTCACCCATCCATTCCCAGGGTTTGGTGGTGGTTTATTTATTGCCTATGCCCAGGCGATTATTGATCATAATTATTTACTGCCAAAATTCATCCAAAACTATGGGCCGAGACCCCTCCCTTTTGCATATCCACCATTAGGATTTTATGTCATCGCAATTTTTCTTGATATTTTCCAAATATCACCTGTTGAGTTAACCCGTATCTTACCTGGGTTAGTTATCCCCGTTTATATCGTAGCTGGCTATTATCTCATGAAAGAATGGTTGTCTACACGATTGGAGGCAGGTATTGCTGCATTGATGTTGGCTACATTACCTGATATTTTTTTACTCCGGTTAACAGCTGGCGGTATAGTGCGGGCACCCGCTCTGGTTGTAACACTCATCGGATTATACTTCGCGACCAAGCTTTTCAAAACACACGCTACCCCATATTTATACGGCGCGACGATCTTCTTTGCAATCACAATTCTATATCATCCAGTGACCTCGGTTTTCTATGGGATTAGTACGTTCATTTTTTGGTTAATGCTTGATCAGTCACGCAAAGGTTTCGTATACGGCGCAGTTGTTGGATTTGGGGGCTTACTCATAACAAGTCCGTGGTGGATATTTGTTGGCATCAATCATGGGTGGGATGTATTCTTAGCAGCTAGTCAAACTCACCAGGGATTGGCATTTGATCCATTAGCATGGGGACGGTTCGTATACACACCCGATCAGGTATTTCCCAACATTTGGTATACATTTGTCCTCATCGGGCTCCCAATTGCTGTTGCGAAGCGCCGATGGGCATTACTCGTGTGGTTCATCGTCCCGTTATTTTTGCTTTCCGGTCATATTCGGATGTCAATGACAGTCGGGTCTGCGTTCGCTGGATTAGCCGTGGGCACGGTCATTCGTGAAATTCGGACTATTGATACCTTGCCCCAAATCAATGTCCCCCGGCTAACACTTGCCTTGATTATGATCTATGTTCTTCTGTCGGGAATGGCATTTGCGGCAAATTATCCCTATCTGGAACAGGACACGACACAATCTTTTATTGATCACAGTGACATGAAAGCTATCCGATGGGTTCAAAAAGAAACTCCAAAAACTGCATCATTTATCGTTATTGGCGATATTGCGGAGTGGTTCCCGGCATTAAGTGAACGAGCATCGCTCAATACATGGGAAGGCCAAGAGTGGATAAGTAGTAAACGACAAAAGCAGTTTTTCAAACTCAATAGAAAATTAGCCCAATGCCCATCTATTAGTTGTATTGATCGAGTAGCCGAGCAATATGGATTTGATCCCCGCTATTATTATATTCCAAAAGACAAGTTCTCGAATAATTGGGAAACATATACTCAATCAGCACTTATGCGCAAATCAATTGTTGAATCACGTCGTTTTGAAATCGTATATGAAAATCAACATATACTGATTGTGAAAGAAATTGCGGAATAGGCATCGATAAAAATATGTTTAGGTAACGCGGATGTCTACTTCGAGTATGGAAACAGGGATTGTTTTGTTAAATTTTGGCGAGCCAGCGACACCTGATCCTGATGCCGTTGAAGAATATCTCACACGTATTTTCTTTGCCAATGCATCACTCGAAGGCGATACGACCGAGGAGGCAGTTCGAAAACGATCACGTGAGCTTGCCAAGCGCCGTGCCCCTGATTTGATTGAAGAATACGAGGCTATAGGTGGGTCACCCCTCAATGAACAGTCCCGAAAGCAGGCCGAACAATTAGAACAGGAGCTTGCATCGAGGGGATTTTCAATAGAAACCTATGTAGCAATGCAATTTACTGAACCCTATATCGAAGATACTGCCAGGTCAATACGAGATAATGATATCGACCGTGTGATTGGTCTGCCAATATATCCGTTGTGTGGTCCCTCAACGACAGTTGCTGCATTAGAAGAATTAGCAACAGCTCTAGACGATCAGGGATTTGACGGTGAATACCATGAAATATCGGGCTGGCATCGCCATCCACTATATAATCGGATTCGTGCAGAAAATATTTCATCATATGTTGAAAAAGAAAATATTGATCTCAGAGCAGATGAAACCACACTAGTATTTTCAGCCCATGGTACACCACAGCATTATCTGGAGGAAGGTAGTCGATATGACATATATGTTGATGAGTATTGCGAAACCATGAGTTCTTTACTTCAACTCTCAGATTACGCATTAGGATTCCAAAATCACGAAAATCGTGATATTCCTTGGACGGAGCCAGAAATCGAGACTGTTATTGAAAATCTTGATTGTACCGAAGTAGTTGTTGAACCTATTAGTTTCATGCACGAACAGTCGGAAACACTTTCAGAATTAGATATCGAATTACAGGAAAAAGCTAAATCGAATGAACTTGAATTCAATCGTGTGCCAATTCCCCATGATGATCCTCGATTTTCGATTTTATTAGCAGATTTAGTTGAGCCATTTATTACGGAGATCGACCCCTCCTATTATCAGTATCGACAATGTGTTTGCAGAAACTCTGCACAAACATTTTGTCTTAATGCACCCAGGGAGTCATGACAATAGGCATCGTTGGTGCGGGCATTACAGGATTAACGCTGACACACCGGTTGATAGAAGATCATGGAGCGGATGTCATCACGTTTGAGGGACGATCTCGACCAGGTGGGGTAATACATTCTCGCAAAGAGAAAGAGGTATTACTCGAATATGGACCACAACGAATGCGAAAAACGCCAGCAGTCGAAAATCTCATTGCTGAAATCCAGCTTGAAGAGGCCGTGCTTGAAGCGGATAACTCATTGCCACTGTATGTCTATGAGAATGGCAAATTACGGCGAGTTCCCTTTACAGTCCGTGAATTTCTGTCAACGTCATTACTTTCCTGGCCCAGTAAACTGCGTATTTTAATGGAACCAATAATGAGCAGTGCGAAGCCAGAGGAAACAGTCGCGAGGTATTTCAAACGGAAATTCGGCCAGGAGGCGTATACAAACCTTCTTGGCCCATTATTTGGTGGAATTTATGCCTCCGATCCAGCTGAAATGCCCGTTCAATATGCTCTGTCATCTTTATTAGAACTGGAAAAGCAGGAACAATCGTTACTTAAACTCGCTCTCAAACGCATGTATGGAGATCAGCGGGCACCCCCAATTTCGTTTACCGACGGCCTCCAACAGTTGCCGAATCGCCTCTATGACCTTCATGAATCACATGTGTATCTCAATACACCTGTCTCAACGATTTCCAATCATCAGGAAAAATATACCGTTCACACCGCAATGGGCGAATTTACTGTTGACAAATTGGTCCTAACAACACCAGCGGATATCGCAGCAAATATTCTCTCCGATATTGATCCCGAGAGTGCCTCAGCACTTTCCAAATTAGCATATAATCCCTTAGCTTTGGTCCATTTGCGCGCTTCTTATGATAAAGATGGGTTTGGATATCAGGTTTCCCTGAATGAAGATCTTCGTACCTTGGGGGTGACATGGAACTGTAGTCTCTTTGATCGTGATAATTTATACACGGCATTTTTGGGCGGAATGCATGATCATCGGATCCTCGAGGAAACTGATTCCGTGTTGATGGATACGGCGGCTGACGACTTCGAGACAGTTGTTGAGGTACCAACTGAACCTCTCAATATTGTCCGACTAGAACGGGGGTTCCCTGCATATGATCATTCGTGGCAAGCTCTTGAAGATGTGGCATTACCTGAATCTATCCATTTAGCTACGAATTATACCGGCCGCATGGGTATTCCAAGTCGGATCAAGGAAGCAAATAGACTCGCGAAACAATTAGCTGAGGATTGACTCGACAGGCAGAGCAAGCCGAGTGCCTCGGGGATTGACCCCGAGGCGAGTTACGTAGTTCGGGAAACTTCCTTGGCTGTTTCAACAAACGTCTCGACACCGCTGATTGGGGTATCTTTGTGAACACCATGGCCCAAATTAAGAATATGCCCACGTGGGCCGGCCGCTTCAATGATTTTTTGTGTTTCTTTTCGGATCATATTCTCGGGCCCAAACAGATAGGAAGGATCTAAATTCCCTTGGACGGGTATTGAACCGAGCGTTTCTCGTGCTGTTTTCATATCGATCGTCCAATCAATACTGATAACGTCCGCACCTGATGCTTTGAGGAGATCGAGTCTGTTTTCCATTCCTCGTACAAAAATAATTGTCGGAATATCAATATTTGCAAGTATTTGCTGGTGAAGCGGGAGGAGAAACTCCTCATAATCCGAACGAGATAGAATTGAGGCGTACGTATCAAATAATTGAACAACATCTGCGCCCATTTCACTTTGATAGTGAAGATATTCACTAACAATATCTGCAAATGATTCGAGTAGCGTCTGAAATGCATCAGGATATTGCGCTCGCAATTTCCGCAACGCCATGTGATTGCGCGATCCCTCGCCTTGAGTCGCATACGATGCTAATGTAAATGGTCCCCCTGCAAATCCAATAATTGCAGCCTTTTCACCGACAGAGGTGTCCAATCTGGAAAGCAATTCACCGACATATGCTAACTCCTCAGCTATATTTTCATAGGATCGATCGACCTCTGCCGGTGATGAGACAGGGTTTTCAATAACAGGACCGGTCCCTGCTTCGAGGTGATATTCGAACCCAAGCGGTTCAAGTACTGTAAGAATATCTGAATACATCACGATTCCATCTGGTTGAAATCGATTCCAGGGGAGCAGGGTAATTTCTTCAGCAACATCTGGCGATTTAATTGCTTCTTTAAAGGTGTAATTTTCTCGAATCTCTCGATATTGTGGTATATATCGACCGGCTTGACGCATTAACCACACAGGTGGTCGAGATGTGGGTTTGCCATTTGCTGCTCGCAAAAAGAGGTCTTTCATTATCTAAGTATACACAATTGGAAGCTAATGTTTTGTGGATTACATCTGTGATGTTTATTCGGAAATTAGCATTCCGAAGTCTCAAAATATTTGAGGGAGTTGCTCAAATTCAAATTTGTCGTGGCGAATATTGACCCAAACGCAAGCTCCGTCTATGTTGATCAGGGCGCTACAATCTGTGAAGATACCGCTACATTGATGGATAATGCCGCATGGGTATTTGACGGTGCCAGTGGCGTCTCTCATAATACTATCACAGACTTTTCTTCGGATGGAGAATGGTATGTACGTAGGTTTGATGACCATCTTCGAGAATCAATTACGGCCGATCGATCATTACGAGAAATCACGGCTTCAATAATCGATACATTACGGAACGAGTATTTCTCATATGCCAACACATGCGACCTTGATGCCGTCGAATATCCTCTCGCTGCTGGAGTAATCCTTCGATGGGATGAAGCGACAATCGAATATCTCCAAGCGTCTGACTGTTCGTTTGTTGTCCGATTTACTGACGGCAGCACTGCAGTTCATTTAGGCCAGGGTCCACGAGCGTGGGATGCATTGACAATCGAATCGATCATTGAGAAACAACGAACTCAAGACCTCGATCATAACACGGCCCGTGAGGAAGCGCGGGACTTAATCGAGACATCGCGGGAATATAAAAACACTACGGAAGGCTATTGGACGTTCGGTTTTGATCAGGAGGCTACGAACCATTTCCATATTGGAGAATTTGATCGGAATAGTATTGTTGCTCTCTTGATATTTAGTGATGGATTTGAACGACTCGTTGAAACCTTTCCCGCATTCGAAACATGGGACAACGTAATCGATTTCATTCAATGCTATGATCTCGACCATACATTCCGTATTCTGCGTGAATTTGAACAACGTGATCCAGATTGTCTACAATATCCTCGAATGAAACAATCTGATGATGCTGCGTGTGTATATCTTGAATTTCCGGATCAAAACGTCAACCATAAATAAACCCTCCAAGTAGTCATTTGACACGTATGTTGGACTTAGGTGAGTATGTTCATCTCTTCCGGTATTGCGCTGTGGAACGTCTTACTGTTAACTAGCGGATTCTTTTTTACGCAACGGAATTTTGGGTGGCCATTATGGTTGGGTGGACACAGTACCAAGCAGAGAACAGATACTCCCAACATCTCTGCGGTATATCTTCCTTTTTCCAATCAAGTACATTCTATAACTGGAATTCACCGTGTTCCAAAATTCGTGAATCGATATATACTATGGCGCGGGGTGTGGAGTCTTTGCAGACGCTTTACTACTCATGATAGTGCAGCATTCTCCTCCAGAGAGGCCCCATTAAATAGCAAAAAAACGATATTTTATTCAAATACAATGAAGGTGTTATAATAAATGACAAACATTTCAAATCTCAAAGGTTTTTACGATCGATATCCGAATGAGTGGTCGGCATGGCGAGAGGTCATCAGGATAGTTGAAATAACAGCACAGGAATTTGGCTTTAATTTCATAAATACGCCGGCAGTCGAACGTACGGATCTATATCGGATTAAATCTGGCGAAGAATTACTTGACCAAACATATCGATTTGAAGACCGTGGTAATAACGATGTTACGTTAGTGCCCGAACAAACCCCAACCCGGGCACGGATGGTTCAGAAACGAAAAGATTTGAAACTACCGATTAAATGGATCGACACCTCCAAACGGTGGCGATACGAAAATGTACAGAAGGGACGAGATAGGGAATTTTTCCAGACAGATATCGATATTTTCGGAGTTGAATCAGTTGAAGCGGATGCTGAAATCATTGCCTGTGCCGCAAGAATTTTTGAAAAATTAGGTGTCCGTGATGCTGTTGAGTTTCTGATAAATGATCGGAAATTACTTGAGTCGCTTCTTGAAGCCACAGGTATAGCAAACACGACCGAAACAATGCGCGTTATCGATGATCGAGAAAAGCTCACGGAACGTGAATTTCTGGACGAACTCGAAAAAATCGGTGTAACGGGTGAGGAAGCTACCCGCGTTGTTGAACTCACGGATATACGCGGCCCGATCACGGAAACCGTCGAAGAACTTCAAGCAACAGCTCCCGATGATGAACAGGCGATGAATGCAATTAAGCGGATGGAAAATTTAGCAGACGCACTCGACGCATACGGTGTTGAAGATGTTTGTCAACTCGATTTATCGATTGTTAGAGGATTAGCCTACTATACTGGACTTGTCTTCGAAGCGTTTGATACAGAAGGAGAATTACGGGCGCTGTTTGGGGGCGGGCGATACGATGATCTGGTTGGGTTATTCGGTGATCAAAATGTCCCTGCCGTTGGATTTGCCTTTGGGTATTCGACGACAAAAGAACTTCTTCAGCGTGAAGGCGAGTGGCCTACTGAAGAAACCAAATTAGATGTTTATGTCTTATCGGTTTCGGGATCCGTACGCGAACAAGCATTACAGTATGCGCAGTCTCTACGGACTCTTGGATTATCGGTCGAAACGGATTTAATCAATCGAAGCGTCGGCGATCAATTTTCCTATGCTGATTCAGCCAATGCAGATTGGGTATTAGTAATCGGGGAGCGTGATTTGGAAGAAGACGTTGTAACAATACGAGACATGGACAGTGGGAAAGAAGAACAAATCAGCAGGGATCGCGTTCAGGCATTTTTCGAAGACTGACCCCCGAATTGACCATTCGATGGAAATTCTGGATTTTTCACTTTACAGTAATACAAGGCGAAGGCCCACGACTTTAGTCGTGAGATGAAGCCGACAC
>JBDGRB010000270.1:0-7943 GCA_042218485.1 Halobacteriaceae archaeon
CCCGGGGCCTCTCCCATGCCAAGGGAGTGATCTACCACTGATCTACGAGCCCGCCATCCAATTGTATTTTCCCCGGAGCAATAAAGCCCTCGAATGCGCGTTCAACATCGGTTAGAAACGCTTTTGTGCTCCACTCATTCAATATACTGTAGGGAACAGCACAGCCGCAGATCTGACTCGTCACACGCTTGTGTGACTTGGGAATGCGGCAGTGTTCGGCAGACTAACTGCCGACACCAGCGGCTCGTGCCGTTCCAATCCATTAAACTATGGCACGAATGCATACACGCCGCCGCGGTTCGTCAAGTTCTGACAATCCCGTGGCTGAGGAACCACCGGAGTGGAGCGATGTTGACCAAGAGGCTATCGAAGAGCGAGTCGTGGAATTGGCTGAGCAGGGATATGATCCGAGTCAAATTGGGCTTAAACTACGCGATGAAGGAGTCCAAGGAACACCGATCCCCGATGTAAAATTAGCAACGGGTAAAAAACTCACTGAGATCCTTGAAGAATATGATGCCGAACCGGAGATTCCGGAAGATCTCCGCAATCTGATGGAAAAAGCAGTGAATCTCCAAGAGCACATGGAAGACAACCCACAGGATCACCAGAATAAACGAGCGCTTCAAAACGTCGAATCAAAGATTCGCCGATTAGTTGATTATTACCGAGGCGATGAAATTGATGAAGACTTCACGTATACATACGAACGCGCACAAGAGGTACTCGAGTAACTGTCAATGTCTGTAATCGGCCAGCAAACAGATGAGGCGCTTGATGTTTCAGCAGTCGCTGATATCATCACGAGTGCCTCGTTTGTTCATATTCTGGCCATCGCAGACGGTGATGGGATAGCAGCGAGTGGAATTCTTGGCCGCACATTGGATACGATTAATATTCCATATCAGATTAGTTGCGTGCAAACAAATGAAGCCGCAGTAAATCGGATCCAGGCCGGTGATGACACAACGACGTATGTAACAGTTGGCATGCAAACCAAAAAGCAGGATACCCAGATCGCGGGTGATATGCCACTCAGTATTGGCGCATATGATATTGCCCAGGCGATCGGCGCCGATATTGATCCATTATTAGCGATTGTTGGTAGTAGCTGTTGTGCGGCAATGGACGACGATCAGGTCAGGCATTTGCAATCGGAGGCCGATATTTCCCAACAACCTGGCGTAGCAATTCCAACCGATGAAATCGGCCAGGGTTTGATGTATTCAACCAGATTTCATGCCCCATTTTCTGGATCCGAAGACGCAGTAAAAGACCTGTTGGAGTCATGTAATATCGATGATTCGCCTGATATGGAAGCGTATCGACAGCTTGCATCTCGTGTCGCTCTTGAGATGACTACTCTTGATGCCCCATTATCGGCAGCAAATACCATTGCCGAATGGCTGAAACCACATTATATTGATGACGGTCCATTTTTGACTGTTGAAGGATATGCAGACGTGTTGTCTGTCCTCGCCCGCAATGATCCAGGATTAGCGGTCGGCTTGGCTCTTGATTACCCGGTGAAAGATCGTGCGCTGTCTGTTTGGCGTGAGAACGCTCAACGGATCCATACGATTGTTGCAAACGCTGATATCCGTCGATATCAAGGATTTTCCGTTGCAAAAGTCCAGGCGTATCCATGGATTGCGACACGACTGCTCCGGAAATTCCGGTCAAAAGAACCTGTAATGCTCGGGTATACGTCACAATCACTTGTTATATCATGTCCAGCTGCGACGAACGCATTATCGCTCATAAATACCATTAGTGAGAGTATGGATGATACAGAAATCGGTGGATCCAAGCGCCTTGCGTTTCTTCGTTCGTCGACGATAGATATCGATACGAGTATCTCGAAACTGGAGGCAAAACTATGAATCGTGAGGCGACTATAACGTCGGATATCGAGTATCCAGCGATTGTTGCGTCGGCCGTGCGGCCAGATAATACATCGGAGATGGAAACCAAGGTTGAAAATGGTCGGATTATTACACATATTCAACGAGAGTCGACCAGCGGCCTCCAGTCAACAGTTGATGACTATGTTGCAAATCTTCGGACAGCCATGCGGATAGTACAGCTCGCAAACCAAGACACCGAAATTACGACAAATCATGAGTGAACGATCAGTTTCACGGCGACAGGGCAAGCAGTGGTATACCGTGTTAGCACCCGAACAATTCGATCGGGTGACAATCGGTGAAACACTTGCTGAGGACCCTGATCAGTTGTTGGATCGAACAATAGAAACAACTCTCGGCGATATACGCGACGAATCAGGTGAAAATAATACGAAACTCACCTTTCGGATAACTGATGTTGGTAGTGATTCCGCCTACACGGAATTCTATAAGCACGAGTTAACGCGAGATTATCTCCGGAGTCTTGTTCGTCGAGGCTCATCGAAAATTGAGATCGTTTTGACTGTGCGAACTGAGGACGACTATCGTGTCGAAGTACAACCAGTTGCATTCACGACAAAGCGGGCAGACGATAGTCAACAGCATGCGATTCGGCGGATCATGATCGATTTGGTGGAGGAAACCGCAGACGAACATACGTTTGAAGAACTTATCGATAGTATCGTCGAAGGACGGCTTTCAAGTGCGATTTATAGTGAAGCAAAGCAGATCTACCCGCTGCGGCGTGTCGAGATACAGAAAACCACACTCGAAGCCCATCCAGAAGAAGTTCAAGCCGAAGAAGAAGCCGCTGCAGATGTCGATGAGGAAGACGTTGAAGTCTGAGTTACGACTCTTTTGAAACGACGATTTGCCCGACCATTCCAGCTGCACGGTGGGGAATACAATAGTAATTGTACGTGCCCGGAATTGAGAAGGTATGTGAGTACGTTTCCCCAGTAATTATTCTCCCTTTGAGTTCTTGCATATAGGCATCAACAGCCTTTTCCTCCGATTCAAACCCACCGGATGCAAAGTAATCCGCCCCCTCTGGAATGCCTGACTCTACCGCAGTTACTGTATGACTTCGAGAGTTCGTGTTTTTCCACACGACCGTTGTATCTGGTGTTACTGTTAGCTTTTGGGGAGTGAAATATGTTCCACCCATCCCCACATCATACTCACCTTGTGTCGTCGCTCCTGGTTGGACACATCCACCAACAACAGTCATAGATAGCATACCTGCGCCCTTGAGGTATGTCCGGCGGTCCATATGTATATATGTAGTGACCGGTTTCTTTTATCCTCCTCGATTGTTCGTGGCAACGAAACATAAGAAGTATGCTCTAAGTCCACAATACCCTGCATATGCGACCGAGATTTGTTGGTCACCTCGGGTTAGCAGATGTAATTACTGCCATTAACGCAGCTATTGGATTCCTGGCAATCGCTGCGCTAACGATCAATATTGAATTAACGGCCCGATTGATCCTCTTGGCTGGTATAGCAGATGCACTTGATGGGTTAATTGCCC
This sequence comes from Halobacteriaceae archaeon, assembly GCA_042218485.1. Classification (GTDB taxonomy): domain Archaea; phylum Halobacteriota; class Halobacteria; order Halobacteriales; family Halobacteriaceae; genus JBDGRB01. The sequence continues at coordinate 3,442 of JBDGRB010000270.1, forward strand.
GCATGCGTGGTGGTACTGCAGTTGGTGAATATCTCGATGGCCTTGCAGATGTGGCCTCATTCGGGATTGCCCCAGCTGGGTTGGTGTTTATGAGCTTTCAGATCCGCTATGTCTCGTTTACACTGCTTGACTGGATTCTCATTCTTGGTGTGCCTGCCGTCTATGTGATGGTCGTCGTTATCCGACTTGGCTTATATACAACCTATGATACGAAAAATAACCACACGATTGGCGTCCCATCAACGCTTGCAGGGACGATTTTAGCCGTTGGTCTGCTCGTCGGGATCGATTACTTTATCTTGTTGATCGCGACAGCGATTTTCATTTATTTGATGGTCGCACCAATAACATATCCTGATTTATTACCCAGGGATGCATTCATTATGGGGCTTATTCAAATAGGCGCGGTCGTTAGACCCCAAATGTCCGGACTATTATTCCCAAAAGTATTGCTCATTTGGGCGCTTGCGTATTTAGTTCTTGGACCACGGTTTTATTGGCGCAACGAAGGGAAACGCTCATAGGCTTTACACCGAAATTTGCGTATATGAGCGAAGAGGATGATGAAACCTCGGAATCTGAAGAATCACAAGAAGATTCTGCAGATGTAGATGCCGAAACAATAGAAACACAGTTACAAGAAGCCGAGCAAGCACTTGAAGAAGCCGAAACGGAGGAGGATCTCGATGATGTCGAAGAAACACTCAACAGTATTGAGGACACGCTCGAATCTGCAGAGCTACCGGAACCGGACGAAGAAGAGGAAGAATCCGTCGCCGAGGAATTCGAAAATCAGTTAACAGAATTACAATCCGAACTTGAGAACCAACGGGGCCCATATGCAGAAACAGTCATTTCTTCTCTGGAAGATATAAGCGATACACTGGCCGATACCCGATGGACTGATGACGGGACAGCGACACTTCAGGATTCTGTCGGTACGTTTCTCAATGAAATCAATGACATACTGGAGACGGAATACGAAACAACCGCTGAAGAACCTGTAGACGAACTCGCCAGTCAAATTACGACCGTCGCCGAGGAAATCGAGAGCAGAGACTTGGATCCCGACCAAGATACAGCAACCATTCAGTCACTGAAAGAACAAACAGAGGAACTGGATTCTGCGGTCGAGGGCGCTGAAGCATGGGATGATCTGACAGTCCGTGAAAAATTACAAGCTGAAGGATTTTTTGACGCAATCAACACGAAGCATAAGGATTTCCCACCTGAGTGGAGTGCTCTTAAGGAATGGGAAGCTGAGAATAATACAGAAATGATTTTGTTGGCATTGGATTTGATGGATTCGGATTTCATGGAACGGCATTGTTTAGAGGCGCTCAAGCGGATGGGTGATCCTGCGGCAATCGACCCGATATTAGAACGCGCGGGTCGCCGCGATAAAGAAGCAGTCCGGATTTTGGGCAAAATGGCAGATGAGCAGGCACTTGATACAATTCAAGAATACATTACTGAGGATTCGGATACAGGCCTACTCCGTGTGACACTCAAAGCCGTGGGTGAAATCGGTAGCGATGCTGTTACTGAAGATGTCGTTAACGCATTGGGTTTTGATAATGAGTCAGTCCGTAGCCATGCTGCAAGATCATTAGGTATGATCGGTGATACACGGGCGATTAATCCATTATCGACGGTCTTGGCTAACGACGAATCAGATACTGTGCGAGCAAGTGCAGCATGGGCACTGGTCCAAATTGGAACCCAAGAAGCGCTTCAGGAGGTAGCCTCGTACACGGACGATGATGCCTTTATTGTGCAATCAGAAGCTGAAAAGGCTGAGAATGCGCTGACAGAAGCGCCCAAAGCATAACAAATTATCCACGGACTTCTAGCAGTAAATTCTGTTATATCGGTTGGCGAAGAAAAATGATGAAAAATTGAATCGCAAACGCTGTGGCAAGAAGTAAGGCCCCAGCTCGACCGAACCAGGTATACTCGCCGGGGTCATCTGGCGAAATATTTACTGAATATGACTCGAATTCTGTATCGTATCGGATATAATCCGGTTGTTGAAAAAATTCAATGAATATTAAGGTTGCCCCGAAGACGCCGATTGCAGTTGACAGTAATTCAAGAATGACTAACAGTTTCACCATATAGAGTGGAGTGATTGGTAGTCTGAAAAATCCATCGAGACGCTAGTATTCACAGAGGCGATGAATGCAAGGGCTCGTGGCAAAGGCAAATCCGGCAGATCCTGGTTTCACTCTTATAGGCTCCGTCCCATGCTCAAGGAGGGACCGAAGCCGGCGAGTCTGCAGAGGGAGTTCACGATGGACGTTGTGTTTTCATTTCTTCATCAAGTTCAGCCTCTGCCATCTTATCGATCAATGCGTCGAGAACCTCATCTTTCATCCCTGAGACAAATTGAATACTGCCAACAACCAGATGACCCCCACCTTGGACACCACCACCTTCAATCTCTTCGTTTAATTCCGCTACCATCCGTGGAATATCCAACCGAACGCCATCAGAGCGAAGTACTGCGAAATCCGGTCCGTAACCAATCGTAATCGCCGGTGTACCTTCTTTCTCAATGATTTGGTCATGGATTTCTCCTGTCGTCTTTCCTGGTGCTGGGTAGGTAAATCGATATGCGTAATTTTCGACGTCAATAGTGCTCAACAGGATGTCGTCAGCAATATATCGTTGATCGAGATGTGGCCACGCATTGTCAATTTGTTCCTCGACTTCTGACCGTGCATTTCTCGCAAGGAATGAAACTAAGTCCCTGTGTCGCTCCTCGTTACCGCCGACGTTTAATATATCATTGAGTAGATGATTGCCTGGATTATATCGTAACCAATAGGCAATATAGTCAAGTGCTTCACTGATGTCTTCCAAAAAGTCTTCGGAATATCCGACATCTGAAGCTATTTCGAGATACGTTGTCATCGTATCAGCTTCTGATCGATCAGCAATCCCAGCAACCGCCGGTATGTGGCGCACTTCGTCAGTTATAGCAGGAGAAATCATCCGCGCGAGTTCGACAGCCATCATTCCGGTTGTAATCCGGTAATCTTCACCAATTAAATATGGATTCACATGCTGGTCGACAAATGGTTCCACGGCATCTGGATCCGGATGATGATGGTCTAAGACGAATATCGGAATATCATAGTGCTTCACAGCTTCGTACGCCGAGGTGTCTTCTTTTGTACTCCCGTTGTCCAGCATAAATAAAATCGGTAATTTCTGCCCGTGTTTATCTTGATTTTGTAATGAAAAATTCAAATCGCGTGTTGCATCTTCCATTTCATAGAATGGCGCTTTGCTGGGAAGTCGACGGACAAGATGTTGTTTTGCTTTCGGATCCGTATGAGTTTCTTCGATGAACTGTTCTAATGCAAGTTGGACGGGCACGCTTGCACAAATGCCATCGCCATCGGCGTGATGCCGTAACCGAATCGGACGATTTTCGAGTACTGCTCGTCGCAACTGTGTTGCAAGCTCTCGTAAATCCTCATGGAGTTCTTCTAATACATCCCATTGAACAAGTGGGGATATTTCGGGCGGGCTTGCTCGTTGTGCTATTGCTTCATCCAGTCGTTGTTGCACTGTTGCTTTGGATTCTTCGCCGAGTATATCGAGCGTCTCGATTTCGATTTGCAGAGTTTCCTCATGTTCTTCGACATTGCCCATGATATGCACGTAATCCCCGATTTTGACATCAGGATGAGCGCGCACACCTGCATCCTCAAACGCAGCCCCTTGGACTAATCCTGTCTCATCACGAATCCGGAATAGTGTCGGCCCTTGTGTCTGCCGTATTTGTACTACTTCACCCTCAAGATGGATCCGTTCTCCAACCCATGGATCCAGATTGGCGGCTGCTACTCGGGTATAATTTGGTTTCCGTTTTATCGAAATTACATCGTCAGGCGAAACTGGTTCAAAGCTTAGATCTTGATTATCTCGGACATCGACGAGTTCGACGATGAGTTCATCCCCGACATCATACGATTCATCGAGAACGGATTCATGAACAAGACCTGAAATATTCCGCGAAAGATCAACGAAAATGCCATAATCTACGGTCGCACTCACTGTCGCCTGATAAAATTCCCCGATTGTGATGTCTTCATTGGTACAATTAATGTCGAGATCATATACAGTAGCCGGTGATCCACGATTCTCGGTTAGATCACCGGTACGAGACGAATCATTCATGTTGATAGGTAATTAGGGGGAGTCGTGTTTAAACGTAATGAGTTTGTTCCGGAACGCTTAGCATTCATCATGTGCCATATCATAATATGGGATTGTTCGGGTCGCTGTTTGGGTCGCGTCAGGTTGTCGGTATTGCCGCGGATACGTTATCATTTGCCTTCGAGGCAGCAGCGGATACCCATCCAAATGAGTATTTTGGCCTTCTTCGTGGTGAATCTGCGTCAGAATTTGGACTCCAACAAAATGGCACACTTATTACCGATGTCTTGGTTATACCAGGGACACGGTCCTCGCCAGTCGATGCGAGTGTT